>JAISAF010000218.1 GCA_031266855.1 Spirochaetales bacterium | reverse complement strand
TTGCGGCCGGCCCTGAATGAACTTGAAGAATCCGTAAAAAAAGACGCGCAAAAAATCCAGTCCCTAACCCTGCAACGGAACCTCGCCCTCGGCGGCTGCGCCCTCTTTGCCCTCGGCAGCCTCGCCTTTGGAGTACACGCCCTTACCCGGTAATTTTTTGCGCTTACAGAATTTTTTTACCGCGAAGCCGGAGAAGTCGAAGAAAAATCTTGAAGAAGTTTTTTGTTATTCGAAACTATTTCAGCGAATAGTTCCTGAATGACCGCATATTAAAATCCGGGAATCTCTAAAAATTTTTTATTCTTTACCTCTTTTTTACTTCTTCGCCCTTGCCAGTCTTCGACTTAGCGGTTAGATTTCTTTCTGGTTGCCGCTGGTGCGCGCGCGAGGGATTGCAGCGGAAAGCCCACAGGATTTGCATTGGCAAATCCGAGGACTTGGAGCGGAAAGCCTGGTTTTTTTGCCCGCAATGAGCGGGCAAAAAAACGCGCCATTTTTAATCAGGAAAAGTAAATTCTTTTGTTTTGCGTGCGGTCTTTACTTTTTTTTCTCCGCGAAAATTATTTCATTCGGATCGGTGTCGCCTGTTGTCGAAGTGAACTGGATGTCATCTTCGGAAAAATGCTTTTTCTTCATGATGACTGGAGCGAGCAGAACGGCTAAGGTCGCCAGGACCATTGACAGGGTAACCGGATTCGTGAGAACCGCGTTTACAAATTCGGTCCAGTATTTGCCTTCGGCGAGCGAGGCCCATCTTCGCAGATTTTCTTCCATGATTGGCCCCAGTACCAGCGCAAGCACAATTGGAGCTTTGGGAACTTTCGCTTTTGACAAAAGGTAACCGATACCTCCGAATACCAGCATAACACAGGTATCAAACAGGCTGTTTTTTATCGCGAAGGTGCCTATAATACACAGCGCTATGATGAGCGAGTTCAAAATCTGTGAAGGGATTTTTAGCAGTTTGCTTATGTATTTCGCGCCGGGCATGCCGATTAACAGAATCATGATGTTTGCCAAAAGCATTCCGATGAATATCGCCGATACCATATCGGGATTTGTTGTATACATCATCGGTCCGGGGACTATTCCGTGGATGATAAACGCGCCGATTAAAACGGCGGTTACGGCGTCTCCGGGAATACCGAGGGAAAGAAGAGGAGTCATTGCGCCGCCGGTGCAGGCGTTGTTCGATGACTCGGGCGCGGCGATTCCTTCCAGCGATCCCTGCCCCATAAGATGGGAATATTTGGAAACTTTTTTCTGGAGGCCGTAGGCGGTTATGGCCGCGATAGTCCCTCCCGCGCCGGGAATAGCGCCGATAATCACGCCGACAATACTGGAGCGTAATAAAACGGCTTTCAGTTTGCGTATGTATTTGAGGGCGTCCCAGGTTTTTGTAACTTTTTCCTGTAAAAAGCCAAAGTCGCGTTCTTTTTTTGTTTTTTCGATATTAGCAAGCATTTCCGACATTCCAAAAAGACCAATCATAGCGGAAACGAAGTCAATGCCTCCTAGTAAATTTGTGCTGCCAAAACCAAAGCGGGAAACGCCTAACGTAGGATCAAAGCCTATCGTGGCTACCAGTAAACCAAAAAAGCCCACCATGATGCCCTTTAACGTAGACCCAGGCGAGACATAGGCGATAACGCTGAGTCCGAACAAAGCGACACCAAAAATTTCCAGCGATTTGAATTTGAGTGCGATGTTCGCGATAATCGGGGAAAAAGCAGCCAGAATGAAAACACTGAATAATCCTCCGATAACCGAAGCCAGTGTTGCCATTCCGATAGCCAACCCGGCTTTTCCGCGTCTGGCGAGCGGATGCCCGTCAAGACCTGTCATAATCGCGGAAGGCGTACCTGGTATATTGATAAGGCATGCGGAGATTGACCCGCCGTAATTCCCGCCACAGTAAACGCCCAGTAACATCAAAATGCTTACAACCGGAGACATTTTATAGGTAAGCGGAACAATAATGGAAACCGCCATGGTGGCTGTCAGGCCCGGCAGTGCGCCGACAATTATTCCCAGTAATGTTCCAAAAAAAATCATTATAAAGACCTGCGGATCAATCAACTGCCAGCCGACAAGGTATAAATCAAAACTACCCACTGTTTACCTCCAGTATTCAAAAATATCGCCTTTAGGAAGAGGAATCCTGAAGCCAATCTGGAAAATCAGATACAGGGCGACGGTAATGATGATGCAGTAGACAAACGCCTGTTTGCGCGAACCTCCATAGATGGCGATAGACAGGAAAATACATATTACGGAAGAAATGATATATCCCGCATAATTTATGCCAACAATATATAACAAAACAATTAGGAAAAGTTTTAACACTTTGACAAGTTTCTGCCGGTCAATGTGAATCCTGACGTTTTTCAGAGAACCTTTTCGTATTGATTGGAACATCAGAACACAGGCCATAATAAAAAGAGAAAACGCGAGAACTCTGGGATAAAAAGCGGGGTTATATGCCAGACTCAACGCGTTGTTACCTTTTGCGGCGAATGCTTCTGAGGCGATAAAAATAAAAAGAGACAGTGCCATCATTATAGCGGAAAAAACGAAATCCTTCACAGCGCACCTCCAAAAACAAAAGCCGCCGTGACGTATTTTGACACGGCAGCTAAAGTTATTTTATTTTTTCCCGCCTGAAGAATCAGCGGATTTGATCTGCGCCATTACTCCGGGCATTAAAACTTCAAGACTCTTTTGCTCTTTGTCGACAATTTCGCCGAAAGTTTTGGAGTCTTTGAATGAAGCAATCATTCCTATTGCGGTGAATTTTTTGAATTCCTCGCTTTCCACGGCTGTTTTTAACGCGTCAGAAAGTATTTTCAAAACCTTGGGATCTGTTCCCTCGGTGGTAAAAAATCCGCGCCATACCGGATAATCATAATCAAGTCCTGTTTCTTCCTTCAAAGTAGGGATGTCGGGGAACGATGGATACCGGCCGGGATACACAACGCACAGGGGGCGTACTTTGCCGGCGTCGATAAAAGATTTCGCTTCCGGCCCGCAGGTAACAAATTCAACTTCGCCCGACACAAGCGCGGTAAGCATCGCGGAAGAACCGGCGGGGTACGCGATGGAAAGGATATTGTCGCTCCCGATGGTCTGGCAAAACAAAATCTGGGACAAGTGCCACAGCGCGCCCATGCCGCTATTTGCCGATTTTACCCGTTCTTTTGATGTTTTGATGTGATTGATAAGGTCTTTGATGTTTTTAATGGGAGAATCGCTTCGTACAAAAAAAATGGTAACATCTTCGGCAACCTGTGCTACCGGAACAAGCCGGTCCATGTTTGCTTCTTCAATTCCGTTAAATTTCATAAGCAGGACACTTTTGGAATTGAAATAGAGCTTTTGCCCGTCTGGCCGCGCGGAAGCCACTTCGTTAAAGGCTATCGCGCCTCTTCCTCCCGGCTGGTTCACTGGGACAACCGACACTTTTAAGGTGCGTTCAAGGCTGGGGAGTAAAGCCCTCACCAGTAAATCGTTCCCGCCGCCGGCAGCCGCGGCAATAAGAACGCTGATGTCGCCTTTGGGGTACTGGGGTTCTCCTTCCGCGCTTCTTTCATTGCCGCCGCCCGCGAACGCGAAAGAACACATACCTATCAAACACAAAACCACGAACATCTTTCGTTTCATACAGTCCTCCATATTTTTTCATTTTTCACCTTCCGCTTTTCCCGCGCGGAAGGATTATTACCGCTGGCTTTGCTCAAACCATTTGAAGATATACGTTGTATTCCTGTCACCGTGCCCCTGATTTGAAGTCGCCGTGAATACCTGATATACGAATTCCGACATGGGCGTAAAAGCGTTTTGCTGCCGGGAGCTTTCAACAAAAAGCCCAACGTCCTTTTTCATCAGGTCGAGCCTGAATCCCGGTGTGTGGTCTTCGTTTATAAAGCGGGGCATATTGTTTTTGAAGACGAAACTGCCGCCGCTTGAATCATTGATTATGTCGTACATGATATTCAGATCGACACCGAGTTTCTTTGCCACGCACAGGGCTTCACATGCTACCGCGGAATTCCCCGCGTTCAGCATCTGGTTTATCATTTTTATATTTGAGGCGCTGCCGATACCTCCGGTATGTACGATTTTCTTTCCCATGGCCTGAAACATAGGCATAGCCTTATCGAATAAGGATTTTTCGCAGCCCGCCATAATAGTAAGCGTACCCGCTTTAGCTCCCGCGACTCCGCCGGAGACAGGGGCGTCAATCACGTAAATATTTTTTCCCTTCTGCCGGGCGCAGTCCGCCACAGCCTGTTTCGTGGAACCTTTTGCCGATGTCATATCGATACACAGTTTCCCATCGCGCATATTCTCGATAAGTCCGCCGGGAACGGTGTACAGATCAAGAATCTCCTTGTCCGCGGGAACAATCGTAATGACCACGTCCGCCTGCCGCGCCAGTTCCGCGGGAGAAGCGGCGCTTTTCCCTCCGGCGGCCTCAATCTGACGGGCGCTTTCCGGTTTGCGCGAGCATACCAGAAGCGGATACCCTGCCCTGCATAAATTCAGCGCCATAGGAAGTCCCATATTCCCCAGGCCAATAAAACCTATTGTTTCCATGTGCTATCCTCCTTAAAGTTTCATGTCTCGCCTTTTCCAGGCCTCTCTATTTTTGCACTTCAGAATTGAACTGGCGATTCAATTTTACTATTTTTTTCGGCTTTTCCGGTTTTTATAGCGGATATGTCAAAAAACAGAGATTATCCATACTTTTTTCTGAATTTTCCAACAAAATCCTGGCAAAAATCCTTCAGAATATTCATCTCGGATGAAAGGGAAATAAAATCGCATCCCAGGTCAATCAGATAAGAAACTCTTTCCATCGTACGCGCCGGCATACCAACGGGAATTCTGTAGCTGTTCGCTGTTTTGATAATCCGCGCTATGGTTGCCTCGTTTTCCGCGCTGGCGGCATCTACGCCGCACGACTGCGCGAGATCCCCGGGGCCGATGTGGATGGCATCAATGCCGGAGGTAAGGATTGCCTCTAAATCATCAACCGCCGTTTTACTTTCGATAAAAGGCGCCAGCGCGGTGGTTTTATTCGCGGTTTCAAAATAGACAGTTTTGTCAAAAAATCCGTAATTGGTTGCCCGTGCGCCGTCGCTGAAACCACGGTTTCCCGCCGGTTTATATTTACCGCAATCCACCACGTATTTCGCGTCCGCCACCGTGTCAACATGCGGGATAAATAATCCCGATGCGCCAGCGTCAAGCATTTGCAGAATTATTCCCTGATCATTTTTAGGGATGCGAACCATTGAATCAATCCCTAGGCCATCGCATACCTGAATCAGGGCCGCCACGGTTTCGGAGTTATAGGTAAAATGTTCATTCTCGATAAAAATAAAATCAAATCCGCACAGAGCGTATAATTCCGCAATCATGGCCGAGCGGCTGCGTAGCTGTATTCCCAAAACTGGTTTTCCGGATTTGCATTTTTCATTGAATGTATTGCACATCATTTTTTTTCTTCCTTGTCTGTCGTACTATTTCATTGTAAATGACTTATTCTCCACACGATTCCAAAGAAAATTGTACGCCGTATTTTTCTCCCAGGTCTTTCAATTCCTGATAGACCACATCGGTAATCTGTATCCCTTCACGCATACGCTGCTTGCGCAGACGCATCTCAATCTCGCCGGGCAGGAATATTTCCATGACGCCCTCTATCCGGGGCAGGGCTTTAATTTCGCGAATGATTGTTTCCATGCGATCCTGGAAGACGTTCAAATCCATCAATCCGGAAATATCTATCGCCGCGAAGACGTGCCCCATTTCCTGCGGATTTTTAAAATCGTAGTACAGGGTGTTGACATGCGGACCGTATTGGGCGCCGCTCAGGATGCCTCCCAGAATCTGGGAAAAAAACGAAAGTCCCGAACCTTTCGGGCCGCCAATGGGGACTACCGAGCCTTTTTTGCCTTCATTCGGATCAGTGGTGGGTTTTCCATCCGCGTCAAGCGCCCAGCCTTCTGGAATAGCGGTTCCAAGTTTAGCCGCGAGGACGACTTTCCCCATAGCCACCTGGCTCGGCGCCATATCCAAAAGCACCGGATCGCCGCGCGTGGGCGCCGCAATCGCGATGGGGCTTGTCCCGAGAAAAGGCTGTCTGCTTCCCCAGGGAGCGATACCGGGATTCGCACTGGTAGTTGTAAAACCTATCATCCCTTTCGAAGCGGCGATTTTCGGATAATAGCCAGCCATCCCGATATGGTTTGAATGATTCACGAAAACGAAACAGCTTCCGTTGTCCCGTGCTTTTTTGCAGGCCAGTTCCATGGCGTATTTCCCCGCCACCATGCCGTTGCCGTTATTCGCGTTTACCAAAACACTGGCGGGATTTTCTTTTTCAATAACAGGCTTGAAGACCGGATTGACAACACCGGCTTCCAGACGTTTCAGATAAATTTGCGTACGGGTGGTTCCGTGAGAAGGAACGCCGGAAAGGTCCGCGTCGACCAGCGCGTCGGCGACTGTAAAAGCATCTTCTTCCGGCATGCTCTGGCTCATAAAAAGGCGTTTGCAGTAATCACGAAGCGCTTCCCACTTCACGGTATGCGTCTGAAAACCTTCGCCTTTAACAATTTTTTCATAAGAAAAATCAGCTTTGTTCATATTTATCAGCATTCTCCTTTTTCTTGCATTTTAGTTGCATGCAAGAAAAATGCTATAAAATAGTAACTCCTCTATGGATTCCTGTCAACAAAATTTTTTGCAACTATTCAGACAGAAGCACTATATAAGTTTCGATAAAGAGCTCGTATGATGTTCTCCCGTGCTGGGAAAAAATATTAGACTTGTTCAAGAACCTGCCGTTTCTCTCACAAGTCCCGCGGAATTTGCCGCAAATGGCGGCAAATTCCAGTATTTTTAGGGGGAAGTTGTTTAGAAACTGAGGTTTCTAAACAACTCTATTGAGAAACTGTGCTTACAATCCAGAGCATAACTTTTGGCACTGGAAAAAGCATACGAGCAGGATTTTCTTCCTGCTTAACCTGCTGGTGTTCCAGCTTCATACTATTTTGGGATTGAGTGATGCGGAGTATTGGGAAAAGCGGGTATCTGTTCTCCGACGGGATTCTTTTTTTGTAACCGTTTACGGGATATTTCTATGAGAGCCTTTCCCAAAACTTGAAAAGCCCGTGGGGCGCAAGGGATTGCAGCGGAAAGCCCACAGGATTTGCATGAGCAAATCCGAGGACTTGGAGCGGAAAGCCCGTTTTTTTGCGGCGCGGCCGCAAAAAAGGCGCCAGGATTCTTCCATAGCGGAATAAACTTGATCATCATATTGATTATTGCTCCCCAATTTGTGTAAACTAATTGCCGATAAAAATGGCACGGTCTTCCTGAAAGGTTAATGAAAAATTCTGAACCGGGCAATGTGGTATGGAGTTATGGCAGACACGCGAGTAACAAAGAAAGCAAATAGCATAGCGGAGAAAGCCTATAAATTGCTGAAAGATATGATCTTGTGCGGAGAAATTTGCCAGGGCGAAATTTTGAGCATTCTTGCGCTTTCTGAAAAGCTTGGAATTGGGCGTACTCCCATGACCACCGCTTGCCACCGTCTGGAATACGATGGTTTTGTAAGGGTTATTCCAAAGCAAGGCGTTTGGGTGAGTAGCCCTTCCCTTAACGGAGCTCTGGAAATTTATGAATGCAGGGCTACTATCGAGATATTTTTTGCTCGAAAAGCTATGCCCGTAATAGATAAGAGCGATCTGCGTGCTTTAGCGGCTTCAATTGAACGGCAGGAAACCTATGGCGTGAAAAATGATTATGCTAATTATATGAAAGAAGATGCCTTTTTTCATGGTTGTTTCATGCAAAAGTATAAAAACAATACTATGCTCGAAATGTATAAGAGTCTTACAAACAAGATACGTTTTTATGGCGTACAAAATATTTCGAATGACAAAAGAATAAAAAGCGCTATCCAGGAACACCGCCGGATCGTGGACTTTTTCTCAGAGAAGGATGAGACAGGTCTTGTACGGGCGCTCGAACAGCATATTATGCACGGCTACCTCCAGTTAATGGGAATTTATACTATCTTGTGAGTGATAAATTCTCCCAATTTACCGGAATCTCCATAGTCACCCCGGCAAAGCCGGGGGTTTACCTATTTTAATTATTTGCCTCGCGAAAAACG
>JAISAF010000471.1 GCA_031266855.1 Spirochaetales bacterium | reverse complement strand
CTTTTACCGCTTCGCGGTAAAAAAGATTGGAGCGGAAAGCCCGGTTTTTTTGGGCGGGCTTCGCCCGTCCAAAAAAATGCGCCCAAAAACATAAAGGTAAAAATCCCTGGGTGTTTATTCCGGTTATGGCCTATACCCGCAAATAGCGGCTCATTTTGTGTAAGAGTTCGTCGAAGTCGAGGGGTTTTCCGATGTGGTCATTCATGCCCGCTTTCAGGCACTGATCGATATCTTCCTTGAAGACGTTTGCTGTCATCGCGATAATGGGAATGAGTTTTGCGGATTCAATGTCCATGGCCCGGATAAGGCGGGCGGCTTCATATCCTCCCATGCCGGGCATTTGGATGTCCATAAGGATCATGTCGTATTCGCCTGGGGCGGCGGCGTATTTTTGAAAAGCGGTATATCCGTTTTCGGCTTCGTCAATAAGGATGGCGGTGGGTTCGAGGACTGTTTTGACGATTTCCCGATTAATATCCACATCTTCCGCCAGGAGAACCCGCCGGCCCGCAAAGCGGTCTTTCATGTCCTGCGGTTCTTCGTCGCGGCTTTTTTCATTGTGTCTTTCTTCCGCCGGAGTGCGGTTTCCGTTTTCCGCATGACCTAGCCCGGGTTCCGCGGGTCCTGTTTCCGCGTGGATGGTAAAGATGAAGGTGGATCCCTTTCCCAGTTCCGATTCCACACGGATATTCCCGTTCATCATTTCCACGATTTTTTTGGAGATTGACAGTCCCAGGCCCGTTCCGCCGAATCTGCGGGAGATGCTGTTGTCCGCCTGTTCAAAGGAGCGGAAAAGCCTCTCTTTCTGTTCCGCTGAGATCCCGATTCCGGTGTCGCTTACCGCGATTTCCAGAACGCGGATTTTTTCCGCGGGCGGGTGAGTCCGCGCAGAAATGGAAATCTTTCCGCCTTCCGGGGTAAACTTGATTGCGTTGGTCAGCAGGTTGGTAATAACCTGGGCAAGCCGCTGTTCATCGCCGATAATGGAAGCGGGAATTTCCGGGTCAAGGGAAACAGTAAGCTGCTGCCGCTTTTCCTCGATCCTGAATGAGAGTACATCAAGAACTCTGTGGAGCATCCGGGTAAAACTGAAGCCTGTGCGGGACAGCTCGAACCTGTCCGCTTCGATTTTTGACATATCAAGGATATCGTTAATCACACCTAAAAGGTGCGTGGAAGCTCCTTTGATTTTATCCAGGCAGTAATCTTTTTTTCCGATATTCCGCGCGGGCCTTCCGATTGCGGCCATTCCGATAATGGCGTTCAGTGGTGTACGGATTTCATGGCTCATGTTGGCAAGAAAATTGGATTTTGCCTGGCTGGCTTCTTCCGCCCGTTTTATGGCGGTTTGTATTTCGGTAATATCGTGAAAAATCATGAGAGAACCTTCGGGGATGCCGATCCCGTCGTATATGGGAGTAAATAAAAGCTCATACTCGCGAAAGGTTCCGCCGCAATTCATATCGAAGCGTTCTTCAAGCACTACCTGTTCGCGGCGTTCAACGGCTTTCCTGAAAATACCCCGCAGTTCTTCCAGTTTCGCCCCGCTCACGAAGCTGCTGAAAATCTCCACAAAAGTACGCCCTCTGACATGCGCGAACTCTTTTATCCCTGTGCGTTCAAGAAAAATATCCGCGCAGTAAATAAGGCGGGAATCCCGGTCAAAAAGAATAATGATGGACGGACTGTGCCGCAGGATAAGGTACATGTAGCGATCCTGCCGCAGCCGCTCCTCCTCCCGCGCATCCGGGTTTTCCCCTCCGGCGGAATCAAGCCGAATCCGCCCCGCAGTCTCACCGGAAGACTCAAGCCGCCCCGAAAGCCGCCTGAGTTCCCCGCGCAAAAAAGCAATCTCCTCAGCTTCTGAAATAAATCCCGGTTCTTCCATAGTACCGTCCTAATCGCGAAGGCCAGCCGCAAAGCTCCGCGGTTCTTCCACATTCCCCCGAAAGCTCTTGTAAGAAAGCCTCACTATGAGAACCGATTGTATCACATCAGGAAAAAAAATTGCAAGGCAAGGCAAAGGACTACGCACAGGAATTTGTACCCTGAATATGGGCGCCTTTTTTTTGTCCGAAGACGGACAAAAAAAACCGGGCTTTCCGCTCCAAGTCCTCGGAAGCGCCAATGCGCTTCCTGTGGGCTTTCCGCTGCAATCCCTGGCGCGCGCACCAGCGGCAGCCCGCGAAATTGCTTCGCAATTTCGCGGAACACACTATTCCACCAGGAACAGCAAACGCTCTTGCGGAAGCGGTCATGCAGTACCAGCAACCGGGCGGCAATCTCCGTCATTTTTACATCGAAGCTATTCGGAAACAAACGGGTACAACCAGCTTTATTAAAAAAGCCCCGCCCTCAACACCCCGCCACCGTAACGCCGTTTTCGGTACTCCAGGTCAGCCGCGTGTCCCAGCCGGGTTTTTCCGGACGGCGATCAAAGATTACCAGCCAGGCCGAAGCCGCGGAGTCAATCCTGTCACGGTACCACAGTATCTGCCGCAACCCCTCTTCCTTTACCGCCTGCGGCGTATCGTAGGAATGAATCACTTTAACCTCAATAATGTAGTGGCGCTTATGATATTCCACCGCAAGATCCAGCCGCCCCCGTCCCGCGGCATATTCCCGCTCGACAGCGCCGCCACCGTTAAGCACGCGCTGGAGAAACGCCATAAGAAGCAAATGAGGAAAAGCCTCGGTATAATTCATTTTCGTTTCCCATATTTCCGAATGCCGCCGCCAGAACTTCTGGAACTCCTGAAGAAGCCTGTCCATATCAAGACCGCCATCCTCCCGCTCCCACTTCCATTCCGGCTGGGGTATAGCCAGTTGAGGGCTAAAGGTTAAATGCCGGGCAATTACTTCCCTGTACATAGGATTCGCCACAACAGGAGTCCCCTTTTCAATACCCACAAGCCCCAAATCCAGACATATCCTAAAAGCATCCCCCTCAGCCAAAAGAGGATCCGTAGCGCCGGAAATCAAAGTCTCCATCACTCCCCGGATTTGAGGATCCTCCAGGCGGTAGGCCAGGGCATCCAAGTGCGTTTCCCTCGCCAGAATCATCTGCTCCCTGGCCTTCCCGATATGTCCAATCGTAACGGTTTCGGTACTCTCCTCATCCAGTACCCGCATAGTCGCCCGCTGGAACAGGGAATTAACTATCCAGGGCTGGCCTTTGGACTGCTCATACACATAGTCCAGGGCATCTTCGGTAATCCTCTGGCCCGTCTCCCCCGTGCGCTGGGCAAAAAGACGTTCTATATCCGCCCTGTGGAAATTGGACAAAACCGCTGAATCGGCTTTCACATTAAAAGGCGAACCAGGATTAACCGGAACCCCGCCCTTCGCGGCAGTGATGTAATCCTTGAGATCCCTCATCCCCACCAGGGCGATGGAAACAGGGAACTTCCCCACTCCCCTGTCCGCGAAACCGCCCCGGAGCTGACGCAAAAAACTAATCAGCGCTTCGCCCTCTAAAACATCCGCCTCGTCAAACAGAACAATCAGCGCCTTCGGAACAAGCAGAGCCGACCACTGACTCAAAACAGCGCTCAGCATACTGTTAGGATCGGTTACAGGAATTTCAGGAACCGCGAATCCGGCCCAGCCCGCGTATTCCCTGATAGCGCTGCATATCGCCGGCATCGCCCTCTCCGCCCCGCACACCCCCTGGCATCTCTCCACACTGACATAACAGGCAGCCGCGCCAAGCGCCCGTCCGGCATCCCCATTAATCTGCCGCGCCCAGCTTTGCAAAAAAGTTGTCTTACCCGTCTGCCGCGGAGCATGAAGCACCCAATAAAGTTTATCCCGGATATAGCGGTGTAGCTGCGCCCCCACAAGCCGCTCCTCCGGCGGCAGCATATAGTGATCTTCAGGATTACATGGCCCTGTAGTATTAAAAAAACGCACGCGTCTATCCATACGCAAAGTATAGCGGTTTTTTCCGTGCTGGTGTAGAGGAACAGGAAGCATATACACACAGGAATTTGTATCCTGAATATAGGCGCCTTTTTTTTGTCCGAAGACGGACAAAAAAAACCGGGCTTTCCGCTCCAAGTCCTCGGATTTGCCAATGCAAATCCTGTGGGCTTTCCGCTTCAATCCCCTGGCGCGCGCCCAGCGGCCGCGCACGGCGCTCCGCGCCGCGGCCGTAAACGCGGATGGTGCCAGGCACGTTTTTACGTTTCACGGAATAGCTCCATATTTTATAATGTGCTATCGAAAAAGGTGCCTGGCACTTTTTTCAAGCTGCTGTCGGGCGCTGGTGCGCGCGCCAGGGATTGGAGGGATGCGCAAGCAGCCACGGCGCAGGGCGCCGGGGCCGGAGCGGTAGCGGAGTCCCGGAAAGCCCGGTTTTTTTGTTTTTGGGATTGCTTTGCAATTCCAAAAACAAAAAAAGGCGCCCAAATTCCGGGTGGATGGCGGGAAAAAATGCTTTCGCCTTTGACATATCGTGAAAAAACCCCTATAGTAGAATCCTATGGTTGAAATTCGGGGAATTTCGGCTTCGCCGGGTATTATATGGGGCAAAGCCTTTGTTTATATTGAAGATGCTCTTACAATACCTAAATATGATATTGGGCCGGCCTGGATTGTCAACGAGTTGAAGCGTTTTCAGGACGCGATTGAGAAGGCTGAGTCGGAGGTGAGGGCGCTTTTGACTGAGGCGCGGGCGAAGGGGTTTTCCCAGAGTACGGAGATTCTGAATTCGCATCTTGTGATGCTGCGCGATCCGCAGTTCTTTGCTGAGGTGGAGGAGCGGATGCGGGTCGAGTTGAAGAATATCGACTGGGTTGCGTATCAGGCGTTTCGTGAGTATTCGGACAGGCTTGCGGCTATGGAGGATCAGGTTTTTCGTGAGCGGGCGACGGATATTCGGGATGTGGGGCACCGGGTGCTGGGGCATTTGGTTCACCGGCGTAAGGTGTCGCTGACGGAGATTTCCGGCAGGGTCATTCTGGTTGGGCGCGATTTGATGCCTTCGGAGACTGTCGCGTTGAATCCGGCTATTGTGCGTGGTCTTGCGATGGAGGAGGGAGGGCGTACTTCCCATACGGCTATTCTTGCGCGGTCTTTTGAGATTCCCGCTGTTCTGGGTTTGAAGGATTTGACGAAACTGGTTCAGACGGGGGACGAGATTCTTATTGATGGGAATCAGGGTGTTGTTGTTATTAATCCTGATGCGGCGACGCGGCGGTTGTATGAGAAGTCCCGCAGGATTTGGGTGCGCAGGGAGGAAAATCTGCATCGTTTTGCTTCCCTGCCGGCGGAGACCCGTGATGGTAAACTTATTTCTGTTTTTGGTAATATTGAAGTCCCTGACGAGGTTGAGGCGCTTAAGTTTTTTGGGGCGGAGGGTATTGGCCTGTATCGTTCTGAGTTTCTTTTTATTCAGCCGGGCAGACTGCCGTCGGAGGATGTGCAGGTGAGCGCTTATGCTCAGGTTCTGGAGGCGATGGAGGGGCGCGATGTTACGATTCGTACTCTGGATTTGGGTGGGGACAAGATGATTCCTGATTTGTCTGATACTTCGGAGAAGAATCCTCTTCTGGGCTGGCGGGCGATACGGTTTTGTTTGTCTGAGCGGCAGATTTTCAAGACTCAGCTTAGGGCTTTGTACCGGGCTTCCATACATGGAAAACTGAAGATTATGTTTCCGCTTATTACAACTATTGAGGAGTATTATGCCGCTCTTGATATATGCGGGGAGGTACGGAACGAGCTGCGTGGCAGGCAGATTCCTTTTGATGAGAATGTTTCGGTTGGCTGCATGATCGAAATCCCGGCGGCGGCGGCGGCGGCGGATATTCTGGCTAAAGACGCGGGTTTTTTTTCTATTGGGACAAATGACCTCATTCAGTATACGCTTGGTGTTGACCGGGGTAATCAGCGGGTGGCGTATTTGTATGATAGTTTTCATCCGGCGGTTCTGCGTCTTATCAGGAACACGATTGCCTGCGCTCACGCGGAGGGTATACGGGTGTGTATGTGCGGGGAGATGGCGGGGGATCCTTTCGCGACGCTTTTTCTTCTGGGTCTGGGGCTGGATGAGTTTAGCATGCATGGTTCTTCCATTCCTGAGGTAAAAAAGATTATACGTTCAGTGTCTTTCGCGGAGGCGCAGGACTTTGCGGGGGAGCTTATGCGTATGACATCGGGCAGGGAAATTTACGGTTTTATTAAGCGGCACATGGAGAAAAGGTTTGACCTCGCGGTCTATTCGGAGCGAAGCTAATGCCCTGCCTGTGGTCGCCATAGCGGGGCGGCCTAATGTGGGGAAATCAACTCTTTTTAACCGTCTTATACGCCGGCGCAGGGCTATTACCGACGCGACCCCTGGTGTTACGCGCGATCCGGTAACGGGGGTGTGGGAACATGAGGGCAGGAGGGTGCTGCTGGTTGATACGGGCGGCATTCAGCCGGAGGCTGGGGGGCTGGACGCTCTTGTGTCGAAAAAGAGCATGGATGTTTTTGCCCGCGCCGAATGCGTTATTCTGCTTCTTGATATCCGGGGGTTGACTGCCGGGGACGAGGAGGTAATTGCCTGTCTGCGTCCATATTCGGCGAAACTTATTGTGGCGGTCAACAAGGCCGATACCGAAGACCATGAGGCTGCCATTGGGGAGTTCTGGGCTTTGGGTTTCAGCCGGATGTTCGTTGTTTCTTCCGCCCACGGCAGAAACTGCGGGGAACTTGCCACAGCGGTTTTTGATTTGATTGATTTTTCCCGGCCCGCGGCCGGGGAGCTTTCCGGCGGCGATAGTAGTGGCGGAGATATTCATGACGGGGATAGTACCAGTGGGGGTATCACCGGCGGGGATCGTAGCGGCGGCGATACTAGCGGGGATATTACGATCGCCATTCTGGGCAGGCCGAATACGGGAAAATCCACGCTGGTGAACAGGTTTCTGGGCGAGGAGCTTTCCATTGTGTCGGATATTCCGGGGACAACGCGTGATGTTCTTGAGGGCAGGATTGCCTTTCAGGGGAAAACCTTCCGGCTTCTGGATACGGCGGGTATCCGCCGCAAGTCCCATGTAAACGCGGATGTGGAATATTATTCGGTCAACCGGGCGATTGCCGCTATAGAAGATGCCGATGTTGTGCTGCTGCTTATTGACGCGGTGGAAGGGCTGGCGGAGCAGGACAAGAAAATCGCGGATCAGATCGTAAAAAAGGGCCGGGGCGTGATTCTGGTTCTGAACAAGTGGGACCTGATGCCTACAGGCAGGAAGGCTTTGAAAGCCGCGTCCGACCGGGTGCGTTTTCAGTTTCCTGTTCTTGAGTTCGCGCCTGTTATCATGGTGTCCGCCAGGGAAGGCTGGAATGTGGAGGACCTTCTGAAAAAGGCCGCCGTGGTAAGTTCCCGGCTGGAGCGGCGTATTGAAACGGGTGTACTGAACCGCGCGCTGGCGGACTGGATGGAGGAAAACCCCCTGCCCCAGGGCCGCGGGCGGCGTTACAGGATACGCTTTATGACCCAGGTGCGCGTTAAACCCGTGCGTTTCGTTCTTTTTGTGAACAGGAAAGAAGGTTTTCCCTCTTCATATCTGGGTTACATTAAAAACCGGGTGCGCGGCCTGGGTTTTCAGGAGGTTCCTGTTGATATAGAGCTGCGTACCCGCACTCCGGGGGAGAAAACAGGATGAGGCGGCTGGGAATCGGCGAGGTATGCAGGCTGCTGGATATAAAACCCCATGTTTTGCGGTATTGGGAGGAAGAAATCTCGTTTCTTGAGCCGGAGAAAAACGTAGGCGGGCGCCGGATGTATGGCGATACCGAGATGAACCTCCTGTACCGGCTGAAATATCTTATTGTTGAGAAGCGCCTTACCGTGGAGGGGGCGAAACTCGCGCTGCTTGATGAAATGTCCGGCCCGTCCGGGAACGAAAAGGCCGAAATTCTTGCCCAGCGCAGGAACCTTCTGGATTCGCTTGCAGGGCTGGATCGCCTGAAGGAAAAAACTTCGGATTTGATTGGTTCCTCGTTTATACCTCCCGATCAGGAATATCTGCGGGAAATCTGGAAGGACCTGCCTGTGCGGAAAAGGCGTAACCTGTCCTTTGATCTTATACGTCTGCCGCGCAATCTTTTTACGCTGCTTGGGGCTATCCATGCCGGCTCTCCCCCGGATGCGGCTTTCCCCGGTTTGGAACTTGTGCCGCGGGGGAGCGTTCGCGGCGGCTTTGAGGAAGCCCGGCAGCGTATCGCGGAGGGCAGGCTGGCTCTTGTTACCATTGTACCTGAAATGAGGTCTGAAATTTCAGGTGTGCCGGGAAAAGACGCTCCAGCCGTTTCGGATAAAATCGCCACGGCCCTTGTGCGGCTGGCCAGGGCCATAAAGGAAGGTTCGCGCGAATATGGGAAGATGCCGCTCTGGTATATTTTTACCCCGCCGGGAAAATTTTCCCCGGATTATGATCCCGTACAGGAGAAGAAAGCCCCCCAAAGTTTCAGGGGTCTGCTTTCCCGTGAGGATTCCCTTTTCTTTGATGAGGAGAACATCGTTTTTTCCCGCCAGCCGTTTTTCCCATACCTGGACAGCCAGGGCCGCCCGCTGCTGGAAAAGGACGGGCATATCGCCGGATACGCCTCCGGCATGGCGGGAGTTTTTCTTGTAATAAGTTCTCCCGCCTTTCAGCGCGGCCTTGCCTCCCGCGGGATCGATACCCTGAATATGCTTCCCATAAACAGGTTTTCCCTGAATTTTCCCGACAGGGAACTTCTTGCCGGTCACTGTCAGCGCGGGGCCGGTCTTTCGGTGTTGTGCCTCGCGGCGGGAAGCGGGAACGGGGAAGGGCCTGCCTGCCGGACGAGCGGCAACTACATCCTGAGCCGCGATTTTCTGTCTTCCTGCAATCCGGCTTTTTACCGGGCGCCGGCGGTAATCGCGGCCCCGGATTCTGCCGATGAATTAGAACAGCGGCCGGCCGGAATCATCAGGACTTCTTTCATCTCCTGTATAACGCGGGCCGCGTCCGCCTGGGGAATCCGGGAAGAAGGATAAAAGGGAAAAAATGAACCGC
>JAISAF010000436.1 GCA_031266855.1 Spirochaetales bacterium | reverse complement strand
TTTGCTTCTTTCTTCAAAACGGCTTTTATAATTCGCGAGGATGTCGACGGCTTTATAATTCGGATCCCGCGCCAGTCCGCCGTAAATATTCTGTAATGCCAGTACAGGCTTTTCCGTGCCGTCTTTAAGTACCACAAAAATATCGTAATCGCTGCCCTCTCCGGGCGTTCCATA
Source organism: Spirochaetales bacterium (assembly GCA_031266855.1). Classification (GTDB taxonomy): domain Bacteria; phylum Spirochaetota; class Spirochaetia; order DTKZ01; family DTKZ01; genus JAISAF01. The sequence goes on along the minus strand of JAISAF010000436.1, from coordinate 8,837 downwards.
GGCATAGGAACCAAAGAGAATTATTCTTTCGCAAGTTTCTCCGACGGTTTTCAGGATAGTGTTTTTGATCGCAAGTATTTCATCGTTTATCATACATTTACTTTCCCCAAACCCCGTCCGCAATCTTTTTCATCTTCTTTTCACAGTTTATTATCAGTGTATGGCATCCGTCAATAGAATACCCACAAAGCCGGAGAAGGAAGGCCGCAATGCTTTTTTTCCTGCTTCCCTTCCTTCCTTTTTTACTTCTTCGCCCTTGCCCGTCTTCGCCCTTGCCCGTCTTCGCCCTTGCCCGTCTTCGCCCTTGCCCGTCTTCGCCCTCGCCAGTCTTCGCCCTCGCCAGTTTTCGGCTTCGCGGTTATTTTTATATAGAACCCGTTCCCGAAGCTGCGGGGTTTCTAAAGCGGCTCCTATTATTCGCCTTCCGCCGGGGAAGTATGATCGACAAAATTACCGATATGTCTTCTCATAAGGGAAGAGGCGCTTTTGGTGTCGTGATTTTCAATTGCTTCGATTATTTGGAAATGGATTTCAATATCGGAATGGATAATGGCGCAGTTGGTACAGTTGATAATTCTGATTAATTGGATTTTGGCATCGAGGGTTTTCAGGATATTGTAGACATAAGGATTCCCGCAGCGTTTCGCGATTTCCAGATGGAATACGCCGTCGGTCTCGAAAGCTTCTCCGCGGTCTCCGTTTTCGATATAGGAAATGCATGTGCTGGTAAGCTCCCTCAGCCGGTTTATATCATCAGGAGTCGACTTTTTTGCCAGATTCCGCGCTGCCAGGGTTTCCAGTTCGCTTCGCACTTCTCCGATGTACCGGGCTTCCTCCGAACCAACTTCCGTGACGGTTGCGTAGCTGCGCGGATTGATTTTCACCAGCCCGTATCTTTCCAGCCGGCGCAGGCATTCCCGTATAGGCGTGCGGGAAACCCCGAAAGTTTTTGCTATTTTGTCTTCGGGAATGCTTTCCCCGCCTTTAAGTTCCTGCGCCAGTATCATTCTTTTTATATGAATGAACACCTGATCCGCCAGGCTTGAGCGTTCCAATAAGATTGTCGGTTCGGATGTCTTCTGCATGATCAATTCCTCTATAAAGTAGTGTTTTTCCTATTAAGTAGTGTCTTTATAGTACACAAAACAACCCCGCGTATCAAGAATTAATAAATAAAAAAAACTTGACAGTTTTAAGTATCCTGTATACAATAAGCAGTATACATGATACTAAAAATAAACGCAAGAGATAAACGAGTGATAAAAAAAACAGGGAATTGGAGAATTATTCCAGGCGGTTGCGCTCTGGATAAAATAATTTAAGGAGGAATTTTATGAAAAAACTCTGTATCGTACTTTTCGGACTGGCCCTGGCCTGCCAGATGGCCTTTGCCGGTGGCGGGGGCGAGCAGGCGGCCGGAAACGTGTCAAAAAAGAAAGACAAGTACGTAGTCGGGTTCAGCCAGGTGGGTTCCGAATCGGAATGGCGCATCGCCATGTCGAACGAAATGCAGGAGGAGTATGCGGCGCATCCCCGGTTTACTCTGATTTTCTCCGACGCGCAGCAAAAGCAGGAAAATCAGATTGCCGCCATGCGCAACTTTATTCAGCAGAAGGTAGACGCTATTGTGCTGTGTCCTGTGGTCGCTACTGGCTGGGACGCTATTCTATCCGAAGCGAAGGACGCGGATATTCCCGTGCTTCTGGTAAACCGCACGGCAAACACGGTGGGAAACGATATTGAAAAATATACTACGTGCTTTATCGGGCCGGACAATATTTACGCGGGAGAATTGGCCGCCGAGGCTTTGATGAATGCCCTTGCCGGGGAACAGGGATCGGTTAATATCGTTGAGCTCCAGGGAACTGTGGGCGCTTCTTCCGCCGTAGACCGGGGAACAGGCATTCATAATGTTCTCGACAAGCAAAACAAAATCAATATCAGATATTCCCAGACAGGCGACTATACCCGGTCCCTGGGGAAACAGGTTATGGAGTCCATTCTGAAAAGCGCGCAGGCCGAAGGGATTACGATACGCGGCCTTCTTGCCCATTCGGACAATATGGCGCTGGGGGCTTCGCAGGCTATCGCGGAAGCGGGTCTTAAACCGGGCGTCGATATCAAAATCGTGGGAGTTGACGGCGTGCGTGGCGCTTTTGAGGCTATGGCCGAGGGCCTGTACACCGCGTCCGTGGAAAACCCCCTGGGGTTCGGCAAAAAAACGATAGAAGTAATTACAGACATTCTTGACAACAATACGTATCCCGCCGAGTGGTGGGTCAAGCTGAAAAACGATTTGTATACCGAAGCCAACGCGGCCGCGGCTCTTCCGCAAAGGAAATATTAAGGGAGGAATGTTTTATATGTGGGCGCATTCCGGGGCCGCGTAAGCGGCCCCGGAACCGGGCTTTCCGCTCCAAGTCCTCGGATTTGCTAACGCAAATCCTGTGGGCTTTCCGCTTCAATGCGCCCGAAGACGGTCGCTTTCCGATAAGTATGGATTGTAGTGGGCGCTACCCGCGCCCCCGGAATCCCTTGCGCGCGCCCGGCGGCAAACAGCAAAATCGCATACGCGATTTTGCTGCCAGCGCGTTACGCGCTGTTCTGGTTCCAAAGCCGCAAGCGCGGACGCTTGCGGCTAACCCCGGCGCAGGCAAAGCCTGCGCCGGGCGGGTACCGTTGCGCATAACGCAAAACATCCGTTAGGCGACAGCCAATGTGATATATGCATACACTTGCGTTAGGCGACAAACCTGCAAGCGCGGGCGCTTGCGGCTAACTCCGGCGTAGGCGGAGCCTGCGCCGGACGGGTTATACGCAATTAATTGCCCTTGGCAATTAATTGCCCACGAAATTGCCTGTGGCAATTTCGCGGGGCCGCTGGTGCGTGCGCAAGGGATTGCAGCGGAAATCCTTTTTACCGCGAAGCGGTAAAAAGATTGGAGCGGAAAGCCCGGTTTTTTTCGGTTAGGGAATTTGCGGCGCAAATTCCCTAACCGAAAAAAATGCGCCTGAAGACAGTCGCTTTCCGATAGGAAATTTATTGTAGCGGGCGCCCTGAGCGCCCCCGGAATGCGCCCAAATTCCGAATTATAAATGGGTTATGAAACAGGATCTAAGGAGTGCTTGTAATATGCCGAAAGAAACGGCTCTTCTTCAAATGAATGATATTGTTAAAATATATCCGGGTGTGCGGGCTTTAAATAATGTTACCTTTACCCTGTACCGGGGCGAGATTCATTCCCTGTGCGGGGAAAATGGCGCGGGAAAATCCACGCTTATAAAAATTCTGACGGGCGCGGAAATACGTGATGGCGGGGATATTTTTCTGGACGGGATTCCCATTTTTCCCAAAACTCCTATGGACGCTCAGAAGTCCGGTATCAGCACGGTGTATCAGGAAATTAATTTGTGTCCCAACCTGAGCGTTGCCGAAAATATTTTTATTGGCCGGCAGCCCCGCAAAAGGATTGGCGGCATTGACTGGAAGAAGATGAACAGGCTTGCCGAAACCGCTATGGCGCGGCTGAATATCAGGATGGATGTGGCGTCCATGCTGGGCGAGTATTCTGTGGCTATTCAGCAGATGATAGCGATTGCCCGCGCTGTTGATATGAACTCAAAAGTCCTTGTTCTGGATGAGCCGACATCTTCCCTGGATGCCAAGGAAGTGCGGCAGCTTTTTTTTACTATGCGTAAGTTGAGAAACGCGGGGATGGGTATCATTTTTATATCCCATTTCATCGATCAGATATATGAGATTACTGATCGCGTTACGATCCTGCGTAACGGAAACTACATTGACAGCCAGCTCACGAAAGACCTGCCGCGCATGAATCTTATTTCAAAAATGATCGGTAAGGATATTGCCGCGGATGTCCTGCATAAAGGAAGCGAAGCGGGGGCGGAAAAGAGCGTATTCTATTCCGCGAAAAGGCTGGGGAAGCGGGGCGTCATCGCACCCCTGGATATACAGATTAAGTACGGGGAAGTCCTGGGCTTTGCGGGGCTTCTGGGCTGCGGCAGAACGGAGACCGCGCGCCTGATTTTTGGGATAGACCGCGCCGACGAAGCCGAAGTGGAGATCAACGGGAAAAGGGTTAAAATCCTTTCACCCGCGGACGCTATCCGCAGCGGCATAGGTTTCTGCCCGGAAGACCGGAAAACCGATGGCATCATCGCCAATCTGACGGTACGGGAGAATATTATTCTTGCTCTTCAGGGGCGCTACGGCATGTTCAGGCGTATCCCTTTTGCCAAACAGGTGGAGATTGCCAACCATTACATAGAACTTCTTTCTATCGCGACGCCGGGCTGCGAGCAGCTCGCGGGGAATCTGTCGGGCGGGAATCAGCAAAAGGTCATTCTGGCGCGGTGGCTCACGATTAACCCGGATCTGCTGCTTCTGGACGAACCGACGCGGGGTATCGATGTAGGAGCGAAGACCGAAATCATGAACATCGTTGTGCGGCTGGCAAAAGAGGGGAAGGCGATTCTGTTTATTTCTTCCGAGCTTGATGAAGTAGTACGCTGTTCCGATCGCGTTCTGGTTTTCCGCGACCGCAGCCTGACCGGGGAACTTACCGGAGAACTGGATGCCAGGCGCATTATGGAAACTATTGCCCATGCCGGCGGGGAAGCCCCGGCGCGAAGCCCGGCTGAGGAGGGACTTTATGGATAAACTCAAAACTCTTGCGCGCCGCAAGGAAACCCTGGCGGTTATCGCGTTGACAATGCTTTTGCTTTTCAATGTGTTTTTTACGCCTGGGTTTTTCTCGCTGGAACTCAAAGAAGGTCATTTTTATGGCTCGCTGATTGATGTCTTAAAGCGTGGCGCGCCTCTGATGTTTATGGCGATTGGAATGACATTCGTCATTGCCACGGGGAGTACGGATATTTCCGTTGGTTCGGTTGCCTCAATTGCCGGCGCCGTGGCGGCGCAGATGATAGGAGGGGATTTCTCCACCGCGGCGGGTTCCGCGGCGGCCTCTTTAACGCCCCTGCCGATAGCCATTGCCGCGGCGCTTGCGGTGGCAACCCTGTGCGGTGTCTGGAACGGTTTTCTTGTGTCGAGGCTGGGCATTCAGGCGCTTATCGCGACCCTGCTCCAGGTAGCCGGCCGCGGGATTGCCCAGCTTATTACACGGGGAAACGTCATCACGATGTATTACAAACCGTTTTTTGAGTTTGGAACCGGATATTTTCTGGGTTTTCCAATTTGTATCTATGTAGTTCTTGCTGTGGCGCTGGCGGCATATCTTTTTTCAAAGAAGACTTCCTACGGCCTGTTTCTGGAGTCTTCGGGTTCCAACAGGTCTTCCAGCCGTTACGCGGGCATTAAGGTACAACGCATGATCTGGGTAGCCTTTGCCGTAAGCGGGCTTATGGCGGGTATCGCGGGCGTGCTGATTGCTTCCGAGGTCAAGGCGGCCGACGCGAATAACGCGGGTTTGAATTACGAACTGGACGCGATTCTGGCCGTGGTACTCGGCGGGAACTCCATGAAAGGCGGCCGGTTTTCACTTCCGGGAAGCCTGATTGGGGCGCTGCTTGTGCAGGCGCTGACAACTACAATTTACATGAAAGGGGTTCCCGCCCAGACAATTCTGGTTTTTAAGGCCGTGGTTGTTATTGTTGTGGGTATTATCCAAACAACAGATTACGGAAAACTGCTGGCAAAATTTATAAAAAAACGTCCCGCGGGAGTTTTTGAGGTGGAAAAATGAATCCTTTGGAAAAACCCAGGATGCCGGGCTTTGTCTACCGGAATATCACTTTTGTGGTTGCCGTTCTCCTTTTTATCAGCTTTTTCGGGCTGGGATCGGTTTTATTCAAAAATTTTTTTTCACTTCAGGTTTTCTGCAACCTGCTTATTGACAACTCGTATCTTTTGATCGCCGCGATAGGCTCAACTATGGTTGTCATCATCGGCGGCATAGATCTGTCGGTGGGCGCCGTTATCGCGTTTTGCAATATGTCGATGAGTTATATGCTGACCATCATGAAGATGCCGCTTATTCCCGCGATAGTGATTGTTCTTCTTATCGGTACGCTTTTTGGAATGCTCCACGGCTGGCTGGTAACTTTCAAGGGCTTTCAGCCCTTCATCGCCACCCTTGCCGGACAGTTCATCGCGCGGGGCGCCTGCTACATCATCACGGTGGACACGATTTTCGTTGACAATCCCTTTATCGTGAAGGCGGCGATTTTTAAAATACGTTTTTTGGGTTCCTTTATTTCCGTAGGCGCGGCTCTGGCTGTTCTTATGATTATTCTGTTCCAGATTATAGCCGAGAATACCCAGTTCGGCCGCAACATTTACGCGGTAGGCGGCAACGAACAATCGGCAAACCTGATGGGACTTCCCGTAAAGCGTACAAAGTTTCTTACCTACACCACATCCGGTTTCCTGTCCGCGGTAGCAAGCCTTGTTTTTATGCTCTATGTCCTTTCGGCGACAGGTACGCACGGAGACGGTCTGCATCTTGATGCCGTTGCTTCGGCTGTAATAGGAGGCGCCCTGACATCAGGCGGAGTGGGGCTTATCACAGGAACGCTCTTTGGCGTCTTGACCCAGGGCACAATACGTACAATGATTACCTTTCAGGGAACTTTAAGTTCCTGGTGGGCCAAAATCGCCACCGCGCTGCTGCTTCTGATGTTTATCCTGATTCAGCGCGCCATTGTTACCGGCAGGGAACGTTCGCACGTTTCCCGGAAAGTTGAAGCTGTGGATCCAAAGGCCGTAGACCCTAAACTGATTTCGGAGGGAAATTATGCCCAGTGAGAATGATGTCATCTGGATAGGTAATGATCACGGCGGATATGAATTAAAAAAAGAATTTGTCCGCTATCTCAATGAACATGAATATCGCGTCCATGACGCGGGATCAGACGGCACGCAGATTGTCAGGTATCCGCACTACGCCGTACACGTGGCCGCGGAGATTTCCGCGGGAAGAATCAGGCGGGGTATTCTTATCTGCTCGACGGGAATCGGCATGAGCATCGTCGCCAACAGACTCAAAGGAGTACGCGCCTCCCTGTGTACCAGCACCTACCTTGCCCGCATGACGCGGGAACATAATGATTCGAACCTTCTGTGCCTGGGAGGAAAAGTTACCGGCGTGTATGAAGCTCTGGACATTCTTGAAACATGGCTCAACACATCCTACCAGGGCGGGCGTCATGATATATCCCTGAATCTGATACGGGATGTCGACAACGCAATCAGCGAACCTGAATCGTGGGATTTTTTTACCCGCCAAACCATAATATAACAGGAGTCCTGTATGAAACTATCAATTGCTATCGCGGACTCAGACGCGCTCCCCTCGGCCTTCGTGGTATTCCGGGGATTTGAAACATCCATGAAAGCCGCTTCCGATCTGGGCTACAACGGCATCGAACTTGCCCTGAAAAATCCCAGCGAAATCGATCCCGCGAAACTGGACCGCCTTCTTGCGGATTACAAACTCGAAGTATCCGCCATTTCGACCGGGCAAGTCTACGCGGAACTCGGTTTAAGTTTTACCGATCCGCCCTCTGCCCAAAAAGAAACCCTCATCGGAATGTTCCACGACTTTATAGACCTTGCCGCGCGCTACGGCAAAAAAGTCAACATCGGCAGGGTACGCGGCAGCAAGGGAACCAGCCAGCCCGATGAAGCCATAGCCCGGTTTGTCGACACCGCGCGGGGCCTGTCAGAGTACGCGAAAAAAAAAGACGTTACCCTGCTTGTGGAACCCGTGAACCGCTACGAAATCGACTTCATCAATACCGTCGAGGAAGGCGCGCGAATAATAGAAAAAATCGGAATGGACAACATCAAACTCATGCCGGACGTTTTCCACATGAACATCGAAGACCCCGCGATAGGCGGCGAACTGGAAAAATGGATAAACAAAATCGGCTATATCCACCTCGCGGACTCAAACAGGTACGCCCCCGGACAGGGCCACACCGATTTTGACGACATCTTCCGCCACATAAAAAAAGCACGATACGACGGCTGGCTTTCCGTGGAAATCCTGCCCAAACCCGAACCATATCAAGCCGCCCGGCAGGCAATTACCTTTCTGCGAAAATATTTTTAAGCGCCTCGCCGCTATGCGGCGACCGGGCTATCCGCTCCAAGTCCTCGGATTTGCTTACGCAAATCCTGTGGGCTTTCCGCTCCTATCCCTGGCGCCCCACGGGCTTTTCGCGCTTCGCGCGGCATTGTTTTGAAGAAAAAATTCACCGCTAAGTCTGCCTAAAAGGTGCCAGGTACGTCCCGCTCGGCGTAGGCTCTGCCTGCGCCGGGGTAGAAGCAAGCGTCCACGCTTGCAAACATAAAAGTTACCCGCGCGGGCCCCTAAAATGGCGCCTGGCGCAACATCATAAACTTAGCCTCAAAAACCCGGACAGGGATTTTGAGGCCGTGTCCGGTTTCGCTATCCCTTCCTTGACTCAAGGTCTTTCAGGTCTTCGGCCCCAAGGCCCAGTGCGGAGGCGATTTGCCCATCCGAAAGCCCCATTTGTCTCAGGTTCCACGCCGAATGCAGTTTTTCGTTTCGGTTTTTTTCAGCCGTCCGCGCTTCGCCGATCGCAATGCCGCGCGTTTCGCCTATGGCAATGCCCTCGTTCCGGCCCTCATCCCGCGCATCGAGTATCGTTTCCCTCCTGTCAAGCTCGTATTTCAGCCTGCTCTCGTTCCGGAACCACTCTATCTGTTCCTTCGAAAACGCCAGCATCGTCTCCCCTGCCATCGCTATCGCCTCCTCATGCTCAAGTATCGCGTTTACCAGTTCCCTCTTCCGCCTGTCCGCACAGTAACGCAGAAAGACTGCCCACCT
>JAISAF010000433.1 GCA_031266855.1 Spirochaetales bacterium | reverse complement strand
TCGATCCGGGGATCCGGAATCAGGGCGAGTTCGGTTCGTATGTCCATTATTCCCCTCCAATCCTTCCCTGTCGGCTTTTTACTTTTTCCCTTGAGGGGTTTTATAATGCGGTTGCCCTGATGCCGGGCTGCCGCTACTTGACATTGGGGCGGGTTCCGGGTCAAAGTTAGGGTATATTAAAATTCTTTAAGGATTAAAATGACAAATCTTGAACGTGTTGATAGTGAGATAGCCGCTGTATTGAAGGCTGAGGAAAACCGGCAGCTTAGAAAACTGGAACTGATAGCTTCCGAGAATTTCGTGTCCAAGGCTGTTCTGGAGGCAGTGGGGTCGGTACTAACGAATAAGTATGCCGAGGGCTATCCGGGAAAACGGTACTACGGCGGCTGCGAGTGTATTGATGTGGCGGAAAATCTCGCGCGGGAGCGGGCGTGCAGGCTCTTTTCCTGCGAGTACGCGAATGTTCAGCCGCACGCCGGAGCGCCGGCGAATATGGCTATTTATTACGCGCTGCTCAAACCGGGGGATACGGTTTTGGGTATGAATCTTTCCCACGGCGGGCACCTGACCCACGGGTCGCCGGTCAATTTTTCGGGGACTCTGTACAATATAGTCAGTTACGGGGTTCGCCGGGATACGCAGACCATTGACTATGAAGAACTTTTCCGTGTCGCGCGGGAGCACAAGCCGAAGATGATTATCGCCGGGGCTTCCGCCTATCCGCGGGTTATTGATTTCGCGAAATTCCGGCAGATTGCCGATGAAACAGGCGCTTTTTTTATGACGGATATGGCTCACATCGCGGGACTGGTTGCCGTGGGGCTTCATCCTTCGCCTTTGCCGTATTCGGATATCGTTACCACTACAACGCACAAAACCCTGCGCGGCCCGCGCGGCGGTATGATTCTAAAAGGGAAAGACGCGGAAAATCCTTTTGGTCTTACCGCGGCAAAGAGCGGCAGGCGGAAAATGTGGTCGGAGCTTATCGACAGCGCTGTTATGCCCGGTCTCCAGGGCGGGCCTCTGATGCATGTTATCGCGGCAAAGGCGGTCGCTTTTCAGGAGGCTCTTCAGCCGGATTTCCGGGTGTACCAGGAGCAAATTCTGAAAAACGCCCAGGCTTTGTGTTCGGCTTTGAAAGACGGGGGCGCGCGTATTGTTTCCGGCGGGACGGATAACCATTTGATGCTTATTGATGTAACGCCGTTTGGGATTTCCGGTAAAAAGGCGGAGACTCTTTTGGATTCGGCAAATATTACCGTGAACAAGAACGCGATTCCTTTTGATACGGCGGGGCCGCTGGTTACGTCGGGTATAAGAGTGGGAACTCCGGCTTTGACGACCCGCGGCTTGAAAGAAAAAGATATGCAAATTGTTGCGGAATTTATCCTTGATGTACTAAAAAGTTCCGATAATGAAGGTAAGATTTCTACAGTTGCGGCAGAGGTGGAGAAGTTTTCTTCTGGTTTTCCGTTGACAGCCGGATAGAATAGAGCTGCTTTCGAAACCTCACAGCTTAGGGAACGGGTTCGATACAAAAACGGCGGAATTTGCCGCCATTTTGCGGCAAATTCCATAGACTTGTTCAATAACCGAAGGTTATTGAACAAGTCTGATGATTACAGGCACGCGATTGCGGACTTCCGCGTGCGCAAACCGGCCGCTATGGCGGCGCATGGGTGGTGGCAGGGGCGTTACGGGGGCAGCGCCCCCGTAGAGGGGGTAGGCCGGGACCGTGGCCCGGCCGCAGGGGGAGACTTCCCCCTCCTGCTCATTATTCTGTCCGCATTGACAAAGACTTTTGCCGGGATTTATACTGGAGGATAGGCATAAGGGGCGATATGGGTAATCCTTTACAACTTTCTATCGTAAATTTTAATAAAGACGCGTATATCATTGTGGAAGGCAAACAGAAGGCCGAGTGTTTCTATATTATCCGGGCCGGCCAGGTTATGCTGAGTAAGGAAGTGGAGGTTGTGGAGGAGAAGGGGAATCTTCTGGGGCCTGGCGATTTTTTTGGTGTTGTTTCTACAATGTCTTCGCACAGTCATATTGAGACGGCGCGGGCGATGACGGATGTTTCTCTTATTGCTGTGCAGCGGGAGCAGTATGGTCTTTTGATCGAGAAGAACGCTCCTGTGGCGATGAAGATTATTGAGCAGTTTTCCCGCCGGATGCGGTATCTGGATGAGGCGCTTGGCCGTTTGACGAATAAGGCTGGCGCGGAGGGGGATCCGGATCATCTGTTTAATCTTGCCGAGTACTATGCGAAGCAGAATCAGTACGATCTTGCGTATTACGCGTATTACCATTACGCGAAGAGTCATCCCAGGGCGGCGAATATGCAGAAGGCTATGGAGAGGATGGCGAAGATTCAGCCTTATGCGAAGGCTGTTTTTCTTGATGGGAGCGAGACTACGTTTAACCGGCTGTATCCCAAGAATACGATGATTTTCGCGGAGAGTATGCCGGGCAAGGAACTGTATATTATTCAGAAGGGCAGCGTGAAGATTTCCAAACTTGTGGGGGGGACGGAAGTTCTTCTTGCCATTTTGAAGACGGGGGATATTTTCGGAGAGATGTCCCTTATCGAAAACAAGCCGCGTTCGGCTTCGGCGATTGCTTTTGAGGACGCGACGCTGATGGCTGTGAATAAGGTAAACTTTGCCCGTATGGTTAGTTCCCAGCCGCAGATCATCGCGCGGCTTACGCAGCTTCTTTCGGAGCGGATTTGGTTTATTTATAAACAGCTTGCCAATACACTGCAATCGGATCCTCTGGGCAAGATGTACGACGCGCTTCTTTTGCAGTTGGAAAAGGCGCGGGTCAATATCCGTAATGGCGAAAGTTATATTTTTGATTTCGGGCCGAAGGAGCTTATTAGCATGGTCGGGCTTCCTCTTGCCGAGGGGAACAAGGCGCTGCGGGAACTTCTGCAAAATCCGAAAATCAAGACGGCCGAGAACCGTATTGTTTCGACTAACATTATCGAAATTCTTAATCAGGCTACCTATTACCGGAAGCTGCAAAAGCTGGAGAGAATCCGCCGCGAGCAGGGAAGGTAATACTTCCTGTAAGAGCAAAAGCATTTATTTTTTTCAAATCATTATGGCGCATTTCCGGCGCGAAGCGCCGGAAAACGGGCTTTCCGCTGCAATCTTTTTTACCGCTTTGCGGTAAAAAAGGATTTCCGCTTCAATCCCTTGCGCCGCCCAGCGGCTAACATAAAACCGTAAACGCTAGGCCCGCAAAATCGCTTCGCGATTTTGCGCGAGCGGTTTTTTGCACGGCAAAAACCGTTTCCGTTACCGCCGCCACACGCTTACTATGCCGCGCCATTGCCACAGGCAATTGCGCGGGGTTGCCGCCCGGCGGCGCAGATTTGCTATGGCAAATCCGAGGACTTGCAGCGGATAGCCCGGTTTTTTTGCCCGGCTGCGAGCAAAAAAAATGCGCCATTCTGATCGGGAAAAAGTGAGGGTGGCGGCCTGGCTCACTTGATACTTTTACTTGAAAACAAGATAATCACCTAATATTATGCGTATAATAAAAGGTTCCATTAAATTTTTTGTATCGGGTGTTCTGGCTTTTTTCTTTGTTACGGCTTGCAGCAGCCAGGAACCCGCCATCCAGTCCGCGTCCGCGGGGGAGGCTCCGGCAAGCCCCTTTTACACAGGGGACGGAGGGAAAGACATAAGCATTGCCATCCTTGTGCCCAGGGCAGTGCGCCTTGAGAAAAATGAAGACTACCTCCCCGCATTGGTGCAGGGAGAATTCGTCAGCAACTTTTCGGGGTATTCCGCCATATCCGTACTGGACCGGCAGCGCCTTCAGGAACAATACGACGAACGCTTTTCCGGTTATTATGATGACGACGCGGAAGCGGGGCTTGATTGGGGACACTTGCCCCCTACCGATTATATTATGGGCGGGAGTATTACTAGAACCGGGACCGGGTACACCCTGCAAATACAGATTACCAAAACCGATGGTAAAATGACGGCGGCCTCGTATTCGCAGCCCTGCACCTTTGTGGAACTGGACAACCTGACGGGTGTCCGGCGGGCTTCTTTGGATTTGCTTCAGGAAATGGGCGTTACGCCTACGCAGCGCACACGGACGGAACTTACCAGAGCGGCGGCAACAAACCATGTAAGCGCCCAGACCGCGTTAGCGCAGGGTATTACCGCCCAGCGGCAGGGGACGGAGGTAGCGGCGTTGAGTTATTATTATCAGGCTGCCGCTTTTGACCCAACCCTGCTGGAAGCGGTCAGCCGCGTGAATGTTCTTTCCGCCAATATATCAAGCGGCAACATCGGCGCCGATGCCCGCGGTGACATCCAGTGGCGCAGGGACTGGGTAGCCCGCCTTACCGAAACCGAGCGGTACTTTGAAAATTTCTTTAAGACATCCTCGCCTCCTTTCGCGTTTTGTTATTCAACAGAGCTGGAGCGGGGACAAATAAACTACCAGACCGAAACCCTGCCCCTTAGTTTTAAGGTAAACCTTCATTCCTATCCCACATGGTTTGTGTCGGTGGAAAAGGCCCTGCAAGCCGTGTATGACGGCCTTAACCGAACCGGAAAAAAGCAGGATTGGGGCCTGTCCGGGTGGCCGGGAACATCTGTTACCAATCCCAATCCTTTTTCCCAAAAACGAAAAGACTATACGCTTGTGTTTGAACTGGTGAATGACCGGCGGCAGGTTATCGGCAAACAAAGCCTGACCCTGGGAAATAGCTGGTCTTTTTACGGCGGGAGCGCCATCAGCCTTTCGTATAACGAGAATAACTTCCAGACCGTTACGTTTAACGCCGTCAAAGCCGATGACATTACCAATACGCTCACCATACGGATTGCAAGCGTAAACGGCGTGAATCCCCAGGCGGCTTCACAGATCGGTTCACTCAGGCTGGCGGCGGTAAACAGCAATGAATGGGCGTCCAATATAACGTTTAGTAAATATTCACAAGGTATAATAGGCAGAATGGAGCGTATGTCAGGCGCTCTGACAATACCCCCGGCAATATGGGGTGAGCCGGTCATTGGCATTGCCGCTGGCGCGTTTCGGGAAAACCAACTGACCAGCGTTGTTATTCCCAATAGCGTTATTGCCATCGGGGATAGCGCGTTTGCCTCCAACCAACTGACCAGTGTTGTCATTCCCGACAGCCTTACCATCATCGGGGATAGTGTGTTTCGGGGAAACAGACTGACCAGCCTCGTCATTCCCGACAGCGTTATTGCTATCGGGGATAACGCGTTTCGGGAAAACCAGTTGACCGAACTTGCCATCGGTAAGGGCGTTACATCTATTGCGCTTAACGCGTTTGTCCACAACCGGCTTACCCGCATTAGTATTCCCGGCAACGTTAGCTCTGTTACGGTGGATGATTACTTTAAAGACACAGGGGGCAGCACTGCTGGTTTTAGATGGGGCGCATGGTCGGGCGGCCCGGCGCCAAATCTGGTGGACATGCTGCTGTACGAAGGCTTTGTGGCGGATTACGAGCGCAACGGCAGGAAGGCGGGAACGTATATCTTAGACAACAGCATTTTTGCTATTAAAAAGTCGTGGGTTCTCGCGTCCTCCCAATAAGGCGCTAAACTTGGGCCACGGAATTTTTTAACCGCGAAGTCGAAGAAGTAAAAGAAGCAAAAAAAATTGGGCGCATTCCGGGGGCGCGTGAGCGCCCGCTACAATCCCATACCTATCGGAAAGCGACCGTCTTCGGGCGCATTTTTTGCGGCGATGCCGCAAAAAACCGGGCTTTCCGCTTCAATTCCTCGGATTTGCTTATGCAAATCCTGCGGGATTTTCGCTCCAATCCCTTGCGCCGCGCAGCGAGCGAATTTGCAGAATGCAAATTCGCGACCAGCCGCCTGTCGTTTTTCCAGATATTGCACAGGCTCTTGAGTCTTTCTTTGCTTCCTTTTTTGCTTCTTCGCCCTTGCCAGTTTTCGACTTCGCGGTAAAAATTCCGTTTTTTTTCATTCATGTTCAATCAAGGCGGCAAATTCCGTGTAATTAATAGATATGGAATGGTACAGTTTTGCCGCTGTCGGATACGAAGGACGGCTGGTAACAATCGAGGTTGATATCCGGCGGGGAATCCCCGGTATGGATATTGTGGGTCTTCCCGGCCCCGCCGTGAAAGAAGCGCGGGACCGCATACGGATTGCCATACGTAATTCGGGTTTTGAGTTTCCCCGTGACAGGATTCTCGTAAATCTTTCGCCGGCTGATTTGCCCAAGGCCGGCGGGGCTTATGACCTGCCCATAGCGCTTGCGGTACTGGAGGCTTCCGGCCAGTTTCCGTCTTTTCCCGGCCGATGCGCGCTCGCCTCGGGGGAGCTTCTGCTCTCAGGAGGGCTGCGCCGGGTTCCGGGCAGCCTCTGCGCTGTAGCGGCGGGGCTTCAGGCAGGGGTTTCCCTGTTTCTTGTTCCAGGACCAAACCTCCGCGAAGCGCGCTGCGCCGCGGACGCGCAGGTCTACGGCGCGGACAGCCTGAAAGAAGCCGTGCAAATCCTCCACAGCGCCGCGGAGGGAAAAGCCGTGCGGGAAAACCTGCCGGACCTTCCGCTCCCCGCGCGGCAGGAGCTTTCCTTTGATGATATTTCCGGCCAGGAATTTCTTAAACGCGCGGCGGAAGTCGCCGCTGCGGGCAGGCATAATCTGTTTCTTTTCGGGCCGCCGGGCGCTGGAAAAACAATGGCCGCGCTCAGGCTTCCCTCGCTTCTGCCGCCGCTTTCGCGGAAGGAAGCACTTGAAATAACGCGCGTTTACTCCCTGGCGGGGCTTCTGCCCGAAGACCGCGGCCTTATGACAGAGCGGCCTTTCCGCGCGCCCCATCACAGCGCTTCGCTTGAGGGGCTTACCGGCGGCGGCCGGAATCTGCTGCCGGGCGAGTTGTCCCTTGCGCATTGCGGAGTTCTTTTCCTTGACGAAGCCGCCGAATTCCGCCGCCAGGCCCTGCAAGCCCTGCGGGAACCTCTGGAAAACCTGCGGATTATCGTCGCGCGGGCCGGGCAGCGATCCTGGTACCCCTGCGACGTTCAGCTTGTCATGGCGGCGAATCCCTGCCCCTGCGGGAATCTTGGCAGGGAAGACAAAGTGTGTATGTGCGGCCAGGATGAGCTTTTCCGCTACTGGCGGCGGATGGGCGGGGCGCTTCTGGACAGAGTGGACATACGCTTTCCCATAACGCCCGCGGGAGCGGATGTTATTATCGGCTCTTCTGAAATGAAAGCCCCGTTTATGCGGGAACGGGTGGACAGGGCCATGCAGATTCAGTCCCGCAGAAACAGCGAAGAATGTTCCTTCTGGAATTCCCGGCTAAGTCCTTCCGCCCTGAAAAGTTTTTGCACGCTCGCGCCGGAAGAAGAAGATATTCTGAAAACCGCGGCAAA
>JAISAF010000277.1 GCA_031266855.1 Spirochaetales bacterium | reverse complement strand
GATTTTGCGAAGCAAAATCGCGTGATTTACCCCCAGGAGTTTTTTTGCCGGGCCAAAAAACTCCTGGGCTGCTGTCGCTGGGCGCGCGCAAGGGATTGGAGGGATGCGGAGCAGCCACGCCGCAGGCGGGGCCGCAGCGATAGCGGAGTCCCGGAAAGCCCGGTTTTTGGGCCACCCTAGGGCGGCCCAAAAATGCGCCCAAATTCTGATATTGAACAGCTTTCATAAGCTGGATCAGCGCATATTCATACAGACTTCATACGCTTTGCGGATACGCCGGAAAGCTTCCGTGGTTTCCTGCCGCTGAATGTCCGAAAGCTCCGCGCCGCGGTCGGGGTGAAACTGCGAGGCGAGCATGCGGAAAACCTTTTTTACTTCCGCTTTGTCCGCGTGGGGAGGTAAACCTAAAACGCGCCAGGGGTTTTCTTCCGCGGAAGGAGCTTCTTCCTCAATGCCGGTATCGGCGGGACTGATATTCCATATCCGGGATACGCAGCGCAGAATGAGGGCGCTCAGGCTGCCGGAGGGTACGGACGGGCCTTCGGCAAACCAGAGCAGCCCTACGTACAGATTCAGGAGTCTTTGCCGCGGGATTTCTTCTGATTCTCCTTTGGCCAGCCGCAGTACTTCCTGTGCGTGGGCGCGAAGATCGGGGACGGGTATAAAGGAATCCATCTCTTCCAGAAGCGCGTGAAGGTATTCCGCGTCCTGTTTTTCCAGCGGGTAATATTCTGAAAGGCGGCGGTGCAGGGAATATCCCCTGCCGCGGGGCTGTGAACCGGAGGAGATGCTGAGCGCCAGGCCCAGGCAAAAAAAAGAGTACTTGCCTTGCTCGTTGCCTGGCAGGGATATGTCCGCGGGGGCTTCAAGAAAGCGCGAAACTTTTCTCCGTGTGGCCCCCGAAGCACAAATGTAATCAACAAGATGTCCGATAAGAAAACCGAGGATGACTCCGAACGGGCCGGCAAGGATTCCGAAAACACTCCCCGCGAGTTTTCCTTTCCAGGCAGCGGGGAAGCCGGAAAATCTGCCGTTTTTCATTGCCTGAATTGCCGGGCAAAAACAAGGAGGGCAAAAAACAGGAGAAGGCCCTGAATACCGCAGAACACAACCAGGGAAACGTTGAAGCCCAGGAAGGCAAGGAGGCAGCCCTGTAAGGCATACAGGCCATACTCATATATATGAAACAGCAGAATCATAATGAACGGCAAAAACGGCAGGAAGAAAAAATACGGCAGGGGAGGGGTTGCCGCGTACCGGCTCCGGTAATGCAGACCGAAGGCCGCCGCGGGGAATGACAGTACAAAAAACGAAAACGAAAGAAATATACGGGAAAAGAACGCCATATACAGGGGGCGGGGGTCTATCCCTATAAAAGAAGCGGCTCCCGCGCTTTGCGCGAGGTTCCATAATGAAACCCTGGTATAGGCGGAGTCCCGTCTGCTTATACGGAGAAGATCCTCTGGATCCGCCTCGGTGGGAATCTGAAAGGAAAGCGGATTCGGGTTGCGCCCCTTATAGTATTCGGGCCGGTACTCCCCGCCCTCATCATCAACGCAGTACATAAGAATTATATCCTGTACAAATTTTCCGTATGGCGCGCCGAAATGATACAGAATATCCCCCCCTGGTTCCATCGCGAAACATTCTATATCCAGGGCGTAATACGCGCTATCGGTTTGTACTAATTTCCTGATATAGAGAAACTCCCTGCCTGTATCGGCGGATTTATTGACGAATACCACTCCTTCCCCGGAGGACGGCGCGCCGGGAAGCATCGCGGTAAGGGGAATTTCACTCAGGAGAAATGAATTTTCCTGAAGTTTCGTGTACGCGAGCCTGAGGTAGTGCCGTATATCCGGATCATCCGGCCTTTCTTCCTGAAGATTCCGCAAATACCGATAGGCTTCTATAACCTCGCCGCTGGCAAGCATATCGGCCCCAAGTTGTTTGCGCCGGAAAAACTCCATATTTTCGCGGACATCGGGACTGGGTATACTCTGCGCCATCTTTGCCCGTGCTTCCGCTATAATCCTTTTTGGGGCAGGGTTATTCTGATTCATCCGCAGGGCAAAGTTCGCGTAGTATTCCGTGCTAATATAATCTTCGCGGTCAAAGGCGTTGCGGGCCCTTTCGAGAAAGTCCTCGAAACTCATGTTAAGAAGGCCGCTTTCCGCCGGCAGAGCGCTTTGCCCGCGGTCCGCCCGGGGAGATGCCGTTACGGCCCTGCTGGCGGCGTCAAGTTCGTGGCGCAGATCCTCGTCGAAGGGGAAGATCGTCAGGGCGTATTGAAGATAGCGCCGGGCTTCCTTTGGCTGCCCGCGGGCGGCGGCGTCCTCCGCCTTTCTGCGCAGCTCATCGGCCTGCGTAATTTTCGATACAGCTTCTTCCCGGGTTCGCAGGCCCCAGGGGAGACCGGCTTCCAGTAAAACCGCGTAGGAGAAGAGCAGGACCAGGAACGTTATTCCGAAAAACTTTAGCTGTGCGAAAAAAGCCTTCCTGCCTTCTTGCAAAATCCTGGACGGAAAAAACAGGGAAAACCCAAACAGCAGGGCGGAAAGGTGCAGGGGAAGGAGGCTCCGGGCAAACAGCACAAGAGTATTCCCGATAATCCAGCCCGTTTTCAGGCTGCCGATTCTTATAGGCGGAACCATAAAAAACGACCAGCCCAGCAGGATCAGAAATGAAAAAACATATACCAGAATCAGCGTAATGAGTATTTTCCGGTTGACCTTACTCATAACGCATCTCCCGTTTCCATTCCTCCAGGGGTTTTCCCAGAATCCCCATAAGGAAAAGCAGAAGTCCGCAAAAACCAAAAAAAGCAGCCGGCAGAAACTTCACTGCCCAGGCGAGAGTTTCAAAACGGATAATTTCGGGAACAGCATACATATCCAGCGCGCGCAGTCCCGCGAAAACAATCCAGCTAAAGGCAAGGGTGAACCATAAATTAAAAAGAGGCCAGCGCGACAGCTTTGCCAGCGTCCAGAGGGAAAAACCAAAAAAAATGAAGGCGGCAATGGTACACAGCGCCGCGGTATCCGCCGCGGACCGGGGCCGCAGCAGTGTACACAGGTGTTCAAGATCGTTTATAAAAAACCGCGTGAACGGCGATACATACACAGGCCCCTCCTCATGCAGCGGAATATCTTCCCTCCCGCGGATTTTCAGGGCCCTGGTTTTTACATCAAAAACAGCTTCCGGGTAGACCTGAAAATTCCCGCCCGCGTTTTCCGTATCCAGAATGACAAGCGGGCCATCCGGCGGAAAATCCTCCCGTGCGTCCGGCTCCCCGCCACCAAGCCAAATAAAAGCGGAACCCGAATATTCGACCATGCCTTTTTCCAGGTACATCGTCACAGGCCGCGTAAGCGCATCAAAATCGGGGAAAAGCATACCAAGACCAAACAGCCCGGAGTACAGGGTACAGAACGAACATGCTACAACCAGAGCAAAACTCAAAGGCTTTTTTCCAGGTCTGCGGATGATTCTGAAATGCGTGGCAACAAGCGCCAGAAAAACCGACGCCGTGAGGGCCTCGTCTCCCCAAAGGGAAATCCGCTGGAGAAAATACTCCGCCGGAGGCAGTATTTCAGGGAACCAGGGACTTGGTGAAAGAACAACAACCACCATGATACACAGAAAAAAAACAGCGGTTTTCAGGAAAAAGAAAATTACGGTAAGTATCGTATCTTTCACAAAAACAATCGTAACATGCCGCGCTTAGATTTGCAAGGAAACCGCCGCCGCGGAACATGTTTTTTTCCCAGCCGCTTTCCAGCAGCCTTCCTTAGAGCCTGTTCAATATCTTGAGAACCCCTAGGTTCTCAAGGGGCTGGTGGCAAAATTGCGAAGCGATTTTGCGCTGCCGCTGCGCGGCGCAAGGGATTGCAGCGGAAATCCTTTTTTACCGCGAAGCGGTAAAAAAGATTGGAGCGGAAAGCCCGGTTTTTGGCGCGGGAGCGCCAAAAATGCGCACAAATTCTGATATTGAAGGGGAATTATAAAGATTTTGAACAGGCTCT
>JAISAF010000094.1 GCA_031266855.1 Spirochaetales bacterium | reverse complement strand
AGTGAAAATGTAAAAAGGCCTCAGGCGCCATAGGCGCCGTTTGCAGCCCGCGCAAGGGATTGCAGCGGAAAGCCCGCAGGATTTGCATAAGCAAATCCGAGGACTTGCAGCGGAAAGCCCGGTTTTTTGCGGTTTGGGAATTTGCGGCGCAAATTCCCAAACCGCAAAAAATGCGCCCTTCTGCCGCTGCTTGTCTTCTATCCGTTTTTCCTGTAGAATCCCAAAGACTATAGGCAATCGAAAGGTGGTAATATGATACGGATAAATGAACATTACGAAAAACTCGCCTCGTCCTACCTTTTTTCCACAATAGCGAAAAAGGTATCGGATTATACCGTGAAAAATCCCGGCGCCGGTATCATCCGCCTTGGTATAGGCGATGTTACGCTCCCGCTCGCGAAATCCTGCATCGAAGCCTTTCATAGCGGTGTGGAGGAAATGGGTGACGAAAAAACCTTCCGGGGGTACGGCCCTGAACAGGGTTATGATTTTCTGCGGCAGGCCATAGCCCGGAATGATTTCCAGTCGCGGGGCGCTGAAATATCCCCTGATGATATTTTCGTTTCGGATGGGGCAAAATGCGATACGGGTAACTTCCAGGAAATTTTCGCGCAGGATATCAAAATCGCGGTGCCCGACCCTGTTTATCCTGTGTATGTTGATACGAATGTCATGGCGGGAAGAACCGGAGCTTTTACGAATGGCCGCTACGAGGGTCTGGTGTATCTTGATTCCACCGAAGAAAACGGTTTTGTTCCTCCTCCGCCCCGCGACAAGGTAGACCTTATCTACCTGTGTTTCCCCAACAACCCTACAGGCGCGGCTGTTAGCCGCAAGCAGCTTACCGAATGGGTAGACTACGCCCGTTCGAGCAAGGCGCTTATCCTCTTTGACGCCGCCTACGAGGCGTTTATTCGCGATCCGCAAATTCCTCACAGCATCTATGAAATTCCCGGCAGTAAGGAAGTTGCCGTGGAATTCCGCAGTTTTTCCAAAACGGCCGGTTTCACCGGCACGCGGTGCGCCTTTACGGTTATTCCCAGGGAGTGCCAGGTGTACGACAGCACGGGAAAGGCGGTTCCGCTCCAGCCGCTCTGGAACAGACGGCATACCACGAAGTTTAACGGCGTTTCGTATCCCGTGCAGAAAGCCGCCTCGGCCGTCTACACCGCTTCGGGCAAAAAGGAAGTAAAAGACATCATCGACTACTACCTTGAAAACGCGAAAATCATCCGGGAAAAATTTACCTCTCTCGGTTTCGCCTGTACCGGAGGCGATAATTCACCCTATATCTGGGTCAAAACGGGGAAAGACAGTTGGGAATTTTTTGATACACTCCTTGAAAAAGCCCGGATTGTTACTACGCCCGGCGTCGGTTTCGGACGCTGCGGTTCCGGCTATATCCGCGTCAGCGCTTTCAACAGCCGCCAAAAAGTTGAGGAAGCCATGGAACGTATTGGGAAAATCATTTGACTTGTCCGGTAATTCGTACAATTTTACCGCGGAGTCCGCGAAGTCAAAAAAAAGAGAAGGAATGGCTTTCGCAAAAGTCCTTTGGTACTTTTGGGCTTTCTTATTCGGTTTAGCGGTCATTTTACCAGGTAAATTTCCATGCGTTACGATGTAATAGCACGGAAAACGCGCCAGTAAATTCGAGGCAGTATTTGTATATAAAGATACTTTTATTTAGCGTTATAATTATTCTCAGTATGTTTACGCAATCCTGTGAAAATAAAAAACCGATTGGGAAAGAACCTGAATATTTTGGCCCGCAAATGGAAAAAGACGGTATTCAGGAACTATGGAAACATAATATACTATTTGAATTTCAATATAATAATGATACGTATTTGGTAAAATTCTTTGGGAAAGATATTACCTGTGTCGCGATAGAAAAGAATAACGAAAAAACAGGAGATTCAATTGTTTTAGGTCATAATGATGTAAACACCTTACTACATGAATTAAAAAAATCCTTAATACTATACACGGACAGCAGTGAAGTAATAAATGTATCATATCACGCGGAAGGGAATTATGAAACCCGGATTGAGGCAAAAATCAAGCCGACTGAATGGGTAATAAATTATCTGACGCAAAAAGTGCTCTATATTTATTATTTGCCGGTTTACACAGTAAAATATGGCGATACTTTGAGTGAAATATGTTATAAAATATATGGTGACACAAATTATGATCGGATTGTAAAAGTAAATCCTCAATTTGAGCTTGAATATGGACGTGGGCAGAAATACATCGTCACACCCGGGGAAAGACTAAGTTTGCCGCCAAGGGACTAAGCCGCGCGCGTGGCGGGGAAAAGCCGAATTTTTAGCGCAAAGTCAAATAAGTCGAAGAAAAAGAGCTGAAATGCTTTATTCCGGCAAGCGGGTTTAATACCCAGGCTGCATGGACGAGCAGCAATTTTGCGGAAGCAAAATTGCGACCAGTCCCGCCCCTTGGGGCGGTTCTTAATTCTGCCGTATTGTTGGATGACGCTGGTATTAAACCCGCGATACAATTCATACCTATCGGAAACAACCATACCCCGCCGCTTTCGGCGGGGTGGTTGATTTCTTATATTTGACTTCTTCGACTTCGAGGTTTAAGAATTTTGTGGGCCAGGTTTGGCAAAGGGCTAAGCCGCGCGCGTGATGGCGGGAATCCGGGACGGGATGGGCCGCAACTTCCTTATATTGACAATTATTATTTGCGGGTATAGCGTATTTATTGTGAACACAAAGAGGCCGTTTTTCTTGATTTTACTGTTTATCGCTATTTCCTGTGCGTTTTCCCAGGAAAAAGAAGATAATACTCTTATTGATGAAATCGAGATTGCCGCGTGTATAAATTTCCTGAAAAATGAAGCCGCGGCTTATAATTACGATGATCCTCTTGAAGTTATCTTTACGTATACTGAATTTGGCGGACACGCCAGAAAATACGCGGACATGTTTGATAATCAGAAAGACAATCTGGAAACTATTGTTTTAGAGGGAATAAAAAGCGGGAATCACTGGTATATCATACTGGCGGAATACTTTAAATATGAATCGTCAATAAACGTAATAACGGATTATTATGTACATAAATATTATTTTTATGGCTGGGAAGGTTATGATTATGATAAAATAGAATCTTTTTTATCAGATAATCAATATCCCTTAGACGGAATATGCATACGGGCGTTAAAACGTATTTCAGGAAAGGATATAACGGATGGCAGTTTGCTTTCAGAAGAGCAGTATAATCAGTTATATGATATTTATAAAAAACATTTGCCCGTGGATACTGATACCGCCATAAGCCCATTCGCGATACATGAAAGTTTAATGGCGTACTGGAAACTGACACGTTTAGGCTATGAATTGCAACTTTACAAAGAAGAATAAGAGGATTTACCGCGAAGCCGGATAAGTCGAAGATGGAGAGCTAAATAACTTCCATTATTTCTTCGACTTCGCGGTAATTTTTTTTTAAGTTGCCGCCGCGCAAGGGATTGGAGGGATGCGAAGCAGCCACGGCGCGGAGCGTCGGGGCCGTAGCGATAGCGGAGTCCCGGAAAGCCCGGCCCCGCCGGAGGCGGGGATGCGCCCATATTATGATCGGGAAATCCCGCTTGCCGGAGAAGGTAAAATCTGCTATGGTATTGCAGTTGGCGGCTGCTGACTAAACCACTACTTATTTATGGAGATTTTATTATGGAAACGCTTATTCCCAGAACGCCATCCGCTTACGGATATCCGCTTTTGATTAAGAACATGCTGTTCTGCCCGTTCTACTATAATCCGGATCAGGAAATCGTGCATCAGGATACAGTGCGTATAACGTATAGCCAGATGCGGGAACGGGTGGCGCGGCTGGCCCGCGCGCTGATACAGCTTGGGGTTAAACCGGGGGATACCGTCGCGGTAATGGACTGGGATTCGAACCGCTATCTTGAATGTTATTTCGCGATACCTATGATCGGGGCTGTGCTTCACATGGTAAACATCCGCCTTTCGCCGGAGCAGATGATTTATACGATTACTCACGCGGAAGACAAGATCATGCTTCTGAACCCGGAATTTATTCCTGTACTTGAACAGATTAAGGGCCGTATCGATACGGTGGAACATTATGTACTGCTTGCTTCCAAAAACGAATGTCCTGAAACGGGTTTTAAGTTTTCTGGTAATTACGAGGAGCTTCTGGCAAATAGCGAGCCGCTGGATAGTTTTCCTGATTTCGACGAGAACACCCGCGCCACGACTTTTTATACGACGGGTACAACAGGTCTTCCGAAAGGCGTATATTTCAGCCACCGGCAGGTCGTACTTCACACCCTTGCCATGATGTGTACGCTTTCTACTCCGGCTCAGAAAAGCCGTATTCATTGCGAGGATGTATATATGCCGCTGACGCCTATGTACCACGTACACGCCTGGGGGATTCCGTACATAGCGACTATGCTGGGGGTTAAGCAGGTTTATGCGGGGAAGTATCTTCCTGATGTGATTCTGAAACTTATCGAGAGGGAGAAAGTTACCTACTCGCACTGTGTTCCGACAATCGTCAATATGCTTCTTTCCGATCCTTCGTCGAAAAACTACGACCTTTCCCACTGGAAGGTCATTATCGGCGGTTCGGCTCTTCCCCAGGCGGTTGTTATCGAAGCCCTGAAACGGGGCGTTGATATTCACTGCGGCTACGGTATGTCTGAAACCGGCCCGGTTATTTGTATCCAGCATTTAACCGAAGAGGAACACAGGCTGCCTTTTGAGGAACGGGCGCCTCTTATTGTGCGTTCGGGCGGTCCTATTGGTCTTGTTGATTTGAAACTGATCGGCCCTCATGGCGAGGAAGTTCCTAATGATGATAAGAGTACGGGCGAAGTTATTGCCCGCGCGCCCTGGTTTACGCAGGGGTACTGGAAGGATGTTTCCAATTCCGAAAAACTTTGGGAAGGCGGCTGGCTGCATACCCAGGATGTCGCCTGTTTCAATAAAACCAGATCGGTGCGCATAACCGACCGCATCAAGGATGTTATCAAGGTTGGCGGGGAATGGATTTCTTCTTTAGAGATGGAGGATTTTCTGTGTCTGCATCCGGCAATCGCGGAGGCGGCTATTATCGGACACCCGCACGCGAGCTGGGGCGAGGTTCCCTTCGCGCTTGTGGTGCTGAAACAGGGAGAAACGGTAAAGGAAAGAGAGCTGGTAAAACATATCAAAAAGTATATTGATTTGGGGCTTCTTTCCCGCGAGGCGATTCTTATGAAGATACAGTTTATCCCGCAGATTCCCAGGACAAGCGCCCATAAACCAAACAAACTGGAACTGAGAAAACTGTATCTGCCACAGTGAAATAGAGATGTTCAGAAACCTCAGTTTCTGAATAGCTTCGGGAATAGTTTCAATATAAAAACAGCCGGATTTGCCGCCATTTGCGGCAAATCCGCCAGACTTGTGAGAGAACCGGAAGGTTATCGAACAAGTCTAAATAAAAAGCCGGACGCTTTGTCCGGCTGTTTTTGGCGGATATTCTATATCCGCCGCAATGCGTAGTAAATTACGCATTAAAATTGACCGTCATACAACGGTTAAAAAAATAAGTTTTTGTTGTGCGCCGGTTATACCCGGCATATTACATCAGGCGGAGTCATAAAATACCTCCGGTTCCGTTAAGAAACTTCATGAATCATCGCTGATTCATACTTTACTGTAGCACGCATATTGAAAAAGCGCAAGTTTTTTTTCAAAAAAAAATATCTCTAAAAACTCTCATCCCTCTTATTTCATAGACGATTTCCCGTTCTACGGGAGAAAATCGCGGTAGAAATGACTGTCGCAAAAAGAATTACCGCGAAGTCGAAAACTGGCAAGGGCGAGGAACGGGCAAGGGCGAAGATGCAAAGAAAGAAATAGAGCAGTTCGGGAATTCCGCGGTTTCGGGAACAGGTTCACTACAAAAATGACAAAAAAATTTCTTAAAGACTTGCTTTTAACACATCTTAGAGCCTGTTCAAAAACCCATTTGTAATTCGGAATTTTGGCGCATTTGCGGCGTAAAACGCCGCAAACCGGGCTATCCGCTCCAATCTTTTTTTCCGCTTCGCGGTAAAAAAGGATTTCCGCTTCTATGCGCCCGAAGACGGTCGCTTTCCGATAGGTATGGATTGTAGCGGGCGCTCACCGCGCCCCCGGAATCCCTGGCGCGCGCCCAGCGGCAGCGCGGAATAAGAATTTACCGCAAAGTCGAAAAAGTTAAATAAATTCCCGCTCGGCGTAGGCTCTGCCTGCGCCGTGGTAGAAGCAAGCGTCCACGCTTGCAGCCTTGGAACCCTGCCCGGCGTAGTCTCCAGACTACGCCGGGCAGGAGTGTATCTATCATTCAAATTTTCTTCGACTTC
>JAISAF010000498.1 GCA_031266855.1 Spirochaetales bacterium | reverse complement strand
GACAGGAGACCCCAATAGGCAAATATTTTGCAAATAATTTGTTGAAATTGACTATTGACTTGATAGCAAGGAATAAGGAAAAACTAAATGGTTAAAATTGTTCTTGTTATTGATGATGCTGATATATCACTCGGAGATTTTTTTTCTTATTGTGTAAATAAATTAAAGAAAATATTTTTCAACAATGTGACAGCAATAGAATTTACAAGTGGTAAAATAAAAAATGATATAAGTATTAATGTCTGGCTCGAACAAATAAAATGTAATTTTATCTTTATTGCTTTAACACATGGTTCTGAGTCTGAATTGATCGGTAGCAACGCTTTGCCATATGTAGCAGTTGATATAAATGTTTCATACCTAAAGAATTCTTTTAGCTTTTGTTTTTCATGCAATGCAGGTAAAGTACTTGGAAAAGAGATTATTGATAAGGGAGGGCTATGCTTTGTCGGGCATAATAATACAGTATATGCAAATAATACAGGTTTATGGAGAGAATTGTTTTCCAAGCCAATCGTGTGTTTTTGGGAAATGTTTTTCTCAGGAGAGACAGTATTTTCATGTATAAACAAGAAAAAGGATGAATATAATCGAATAATTGATAAGATATACGAGACCGATATGTTTCATGCAATGTATTTGTTGAACAATAGAGATAGTTTAGTCGTTTATGGAAATGGGCATTGTTGTTTCCGGGATTTTGAATGTATATAATTAATATGAAAATCTGTCTTAACAATTCCTGCTCCGACCAACACAACCCCTTGACAGCTAAAGTGTCATAAAGGTACTGTAATTATGCCCATGAATAATATGGAATGCCTTAAAGTCATTACTGGTATGAAATCCCAAATATATAAAGTTCGGATCCGAAAGGTCATTGCGGCAGACAATGGACTGATAATACTCAATTGGCAAATCATCAAGACGGAGGTGCTTTCTGTTCGATGTTGTAACATTTTACAAAAGATAGGGGAGAAATAATGATTACCGAAGACATTATCAGAATTAAGGACTGTATTCTCAACACAGTCGGCGATGATTGTGAAAAAATCATCCTCTTCGGTTCGTATGTGCATGGAACACCGGGGGAAGGCAGTGATTATGACTTCTATGTTGTATTAAAAGATGGCAGTGAAAAGCCCGTTTTGGTATTGCAGAATATATACCGCCATATATGCGATACCGGATACACGCCTGTTGATGTGCTTGCGGATTACCGCAGCCAGTTTGACTGGCGCAGCTCGCAGCCTACAATAGAGCGGACAATCTTAGAGCCTGTTCAACATCTCGAAAACCCTGGGTGCGCAAGGGATTGTAGCGGAAATCCTACAGGATTTGCATAAGTAAAATCCGAGGAATTGGAGCGAAAAGCCCGTTTTACGTCGCAAATGCGCCCAAATTCTGATATTGAAGTGAAATTATAAAGATGTTGAACAAGCCCTAATGCTTTTTTGCCACCCCTCTCCCCGCTCTTCCCTTTTTTCCGCCATTATGCTATTGAAACCCTATGAACATTCTTACGCTGCAGGATGTGGATTTCCGCTACGGGGGCCTGATGGCCGTATCCGGTTTTTCCATGCACATAGCCGAAGGCAGCATAACCAGCCTTATCGGGCCAAACGGCGCGGGGAAAACTACCGTGTTCAATCTTATAGCCGGTGTACTGCGGCCCGACAAAGGCGAAATAATCTTTCAGAACAAACCCATCCACCGACTGCCCCCACACCGGATAGCGGCCCTGGGAATGGCCCGCACCTTTCAGAATATTAAACTTTTTGAACGCCTCTCCGTGAAAGAGCATCTTAACCTGGCGCAGCATCTAAAAAACGAATCGACCATATTCGGCGAAATCTTCGGACTATCCGCCGCCGCGCGCGATAAAACCCGGCGGAACTCAAAAACCAGAGAAATACTGGACTTCCTCGGACTATCCGGCTGCGCGGACCTCCCCGCCGCCAGCCTTCCCTATGGCTTACAGCGCCGCGTGGAATTCGCCCGGGCGATCGCCACCGGCGCCCGGCTCCTCCTCCTCGACGAACCCGCCGCCGGCATGAACATCGGAGAAACCGCGGACATGACCCGGCTTATCCGCCGCATCGCCGACACAGGCATAACGGTACTCCTGGTCGAACATGATATGCGGGTCGTAATGAACATCTCCGATCAGGTCTGGGTCATCAATTACGGACAGGTTATAGCCTCCGGCACACCACAGGAAGTACGCCGGAATTCCCACGTCGTCTCCGCCTACCTTGGAGAACCGGAAGCCACATGAACGGAAAACCCTTTTTTGAAATACGCGGCCTCACCTGCAACTACCGCGGCATTCCCGCCGTCCGCGATCTGCGGCTCTCCGTAGGAGAAGGGGAAATCGTAACCCTCATCGGCAACAACGGCTCCGGCAAAACAACGATACTCAGCGCCGTCTGCGGCGTTCTCCCCGATTACGCCTCACTCACAGGCGATATTATCTTCCGCGGCAAACAAATCAGAGGACTGCCATCGCACGAAATAGTACGGCGCGGAATTTCCCTGGTTCCCGAAGGCCGAAGAATCTTCCCCCAGCTCTGCGTCGAAGAAAATCTACTCATGGGCAGCTACCGGAGAAATCCACGCAAAACGGAACTCAAAAACACTCTGGACGAAGTATACAGGCTTTTCCCGATTCTACAGGAACGCCGCCACAGCCCCGGAGGAGGACTCTCCGGCGGACAACAGCAAATGCTCGCGATAGGCCGTGCGCTCATGGCAGACCCCGGCTTCCTCCTGTTAGACGAACCATCCCTCGGACTGGCCCCGCTTCTGGTACAGGAGATTTTCGAAATCATCCAGCGCATCCACAAAAAAGGAACATCCATCCTCCTCGTCGAACAGAACGCCCGCCTCGCGCTAAAAACCGCCTCCCGCGCCTACGTACTCGAAAAAGGCCGCACCGCCCTCGAAGGCCCCCGCGAGGAACTGCTCCAGAACAAAAAAGTACGCGACATTTATCTAGGCGAATCATTCTAAAAAGAAATCATGCGCATAACACAGCGCTGTTCGGAATTCCCGCATTTATTTTCTTCCACAATCATTATAGCGCCTTTTTTTGCCCGCCAAAGGCGGACAAAAAAACCGGGCTATCCGCTCCAATCTTTTTTACCGCTTCGCGGTAAAAAAGGATTTCCGCTCCTATCCCTGGCGCCCCACGGGCTTTAGTTATGCCGTAAAACCACTCCGCGATTAATTGCGTATAACCAATTTGAAGATTTCTAACCGCGAAGTCGAAGAAGTTTCGGTACAAAGTCTCGTTTTTTTTCCTTTGCTTCTTCGCCCTTGCCAGTCTTCGACTTCGCGGTGAATTCTTTCTTTTTAAAATACCGCTTGACATTTTTCCGAAATTATGTTTTAGTTTCTATCAAGGTGGTACAATGATTATTGGTGGTATTTTTACAACTTCAATTCATATTGCGCCTAACACGCATTTAAGTCCTTATGCCATAAGCATTCCCCCCCCCCCCCCCGTGCAATGTAATTTTATATAGCAAAACCTTTTGGAAACAGCGGTTTACAAACAAATCTAATACTAGCGGTATCCGTAGTTTTATCCTGTACTGTACGCGCCGTTTTGTAAACGGCACATAAAAATTTCTTTTTATTTTTTCCCCGTAAAAAAAAATTACGCTTCGTCTCAAGAAAAAAAGGCATGCCGTTGGCATTGCCGGGGCGGAGCTTTTAAAAAAGAATATGCGCGGCCCCCTGTGTTTTTTTCAAGGGCCGGGCCGCCTGATTTAAGGAGTTATGTGAAATGAAAAAGAATTATACGATGGTTTTTGCTACCGTCACGGCACTGATAGCGTTATGCGCTTTCTGGGGATGTAGTTCCAGTGATGACGACGACGGCCCGTCCCTGCCCCAGGCGGAGGAAGCCAGTCTAGGGAATGTTCAGATAACGGTAGCGGACGGAGTTCAGGTATACAAGGCCGATGGCACTACTCCCTACACCTTCACTCCCGGCCCAGCGAAACAGGTGACGACATATAATCATGTCAGCGGCAGCTATGCTGCCGCTGTCGCGGCGCTCAGCAGTATCGACGCTAACGGAAAGCTTACCCTGAAACTGCCTGTCGTTACTGATTGGACAGGCTTTGATTCGAATGGGTTTCAGGATGACGGACTTGCGGCAGATCCTTTTGATGTAAAGACTGTTGAGATAAGAACTCTCGTGTTTAGTGTTTCCAGCGACAATTTCGAGTTAGATAACATCAATACTACAAATGGAGACACTCTGCGCTATATATACGCGGATAAAGACGCCCGCATATCTGGAGTAGAGGACGATGGGGATACTGTAGATCTGATTCTAAAACAGGGGTGGAATGCGGTAATTAAGATAAGGGGTAAGAACGGGACCGGCTCTGGCGGGGCATTAGTGACGGGCAAGCACGGCAGCGGATACAGGTGGGTAGCGTCTGATGATGATTAGCGGCGGATAGCCTGTATTCCGGGCGGCGCGATTTGGCATAGCAACATCGCGTGATTTACATCCAGGCGTTTTTTTGCGGCGCAAAAAAACTCCTGGTCTGCCGCCGCTGGGCGCGCGCAAGGAATTGAAGCGGAAAGCCCGCAGGGAAACGCCGAAGGCGCTTCCCGAGGACTTGGAGCGGAAAGCCCGGTTTTTGGCGCTTTGCGCCAAAAATGCGCCCATCGGATTCTTATTTAACTTCCGCGGCTTAGCGGTTTGTTTTTTCCCATGACTTATGTGGTTGTGTGGAGTTTACGGGGGACAAAAAGTTTAGTAGAATCGTAAAATGCTTTTGGACTTGTCTCCATGAACACCCCTGACACAGCGATGAATTATACGGTATCCTCCCGGCGGCT
>JAISAF010000497.1 GCA_031266855.1 Spirochaetales bacterium | reverse complement strand
ATATTTACGATGTCCCAGTGGTCGGCCATCGCACCGGCACGGGTGATGCAGCAGTCTTGGGCAATGATATTGCCGCACCACAGGACAAGGCATTTTTCCGACACCGACCGGGTGCCATACACCGCTTTTTCAAACCAGTTCCACTTATTGGTAATAGTGTCCGGGTTGCGCACGTCCTCATCGGTGTCGAAGTCGTCCATCAGGATGCAGTCGGGGCGCACGTCATCTATTGTTTTTGTCCCGCGCGGGCTTTGGAGCGCACCACACGCCCGGAAGGTCGCCCCGTTGCGGGTGCGGAACTCACCCGCCTCCCAGTAGCCAATGTTCTTTTGCTCGCCATAATACAAATTAACACGCTGGTTGGTGTCCAAGTGGGCACGGTAAGGTTCCAGCAGCCGCTCGGCGTTATCGTAAGAGTTTGAAATAAGCAGTATATTTTTTTTCTTTCCGGTAAGTGCAAGATACAGCACAATAAACATGGTGCATGTGGTTTTACTTAACTCGCGGCTCCACGATACTACGTCGTACCATTCCGGGTTGTTTACAATGCGTTTAAAAAACTTTTTATGAAACGGGGCGAAGGGGTATTTTGCCGAGCCTGGAAAAAAGAATTTAATCCATTCTTCCGGGCTGGCTTCCAGTTGCCGCCGGTGCTTCATAATGTCGGCCTGCGTCATGGAGCCGGTAATGCCGGTTTCTGCTTTAAGCAGCCGGCGGTACTCGTCCCAATTTCTTTCAGGTTTGACCGGCGCACTCATTGTCTAATACTGTCTTTAATGAACGCATCGAACAAATCCGACAATTCCTGCGCCCTTGGAAGATTGGTTCTGCGTACCCAGTTCAAAAGTTTAATGCTTACATTCACAATGTCCTCCACGTCCACTTCATTTTTTAACTTTTTAATGGCGGCGGTTAATTTTCCAATAATATCAGCCTCCTTTGAGGTGGGATATCGCTCACCTTTCGCGCGTTTTGATATGGTATGATTAAGTTCGTCGAGCTGCATGCTTATGCGCGAAATGTTCTCATCAACCGTTTTTGTAACGGACAGGCGCATTTTGTCCCACGCCTTGTCGTGTTCATTCACCCACCTGCTCATTGTCACCTCACTGACGCCTACGCGTGCGGCGACCTCCTTTTGCGAGATATTGTTGCGCGTGTAGAGTATTTCCGCCAGCTCCTTTTTCTTTTTTATGCTTAATTCCGCCATTATTTTTTTTCTGCAAAATTGCCGGAAAACGGGGTAAATGAAAAAAAGATTAGCGTTGAGCACTATACTTTTTTTTTCTGTGTGGCGATTTTTGGATTTTTGCAGCAAAATGGGAAACGAAAATAACATAACAATGGGAAAAAGGTTTGCGATGCCCTTCAGCATTACAGCGGAAAAGAAGGGCAAGCACGCCGAAATACGCATTATTGGCGTTATTGGCTGGGAGACCTCCAGTGAGGATTTTCGTCGTCAGGTTGATTCGATTTTGGCAGAGGGCATAACAGACGCGCATATTTACATTAACAGCGTTGGCGGTTCGTGCTTTGATGCCAGCGAAATCGTTAATATTATTTCCAAATTCAAGGGGAATGTAACCGGCGAGGGCGGCGCTATTGTTGCCAGTGCGGGGACTTACATTGCGCTGCATTGTAAAGACTTTTCGATGCCTGCAAACGGCCAGTTTATGGTACATAAACCCCATTGCTTTGCAGAAGGAACCGCCGACGAACTTGCGGCCACGATTAAGGGCCTTAAAGATACCGAGGCATTATATTACGAGGCCTATAAATCTGTCGCGTCCGATATTTCGGAACTGGACAGGCGCTGGGGCACGGGCGACTGGTGGATGACGGCCGGCGAGGCCAAGAAAATGGGATTTATTACGGCCGTGAGGCCACGTGTTAAAATTGACAAGGACACGGCGGAACAGGCGCGCGCCTGTGGCTGTCCGGTAGCCTTTGTTCCCGAAAAAAGCACAGAAACTAAAAATGATAAAAAAATGGAATTTATTGCACTGGCGTTAGGCTTGAAGTCCGACGCAACCCAAGCCGACATTACGGCTAAATTAACCGAATTACAAAACAGGGCAGCCCGCGTGGATGAACTTGAAAAGACGATCAAGGGTGTTCGTGAAGCACAGGTTACCGCTATGGTTGACGCTGCGGCGGGTAAGAAAATCACCGCCGACAAGCGGCAACATTTCATTGACCTGGGCAATAACGCCGGCGTGGACGTATTAAAGAATACGCTGGACGCTATCCCGGAAATTGTGAAGCCTACAGACGTGATTGTGCCCGGCAAAACGGTGGACGGGAAACTGATAGAAAAGAAGTTTGAAGATTTGACGGAAGCCGAATTGAAAGACCTGCGCGAAAATAACCGCGCGGAATATGTCCGCCTGTTTAGGGCGCACTATAACGTTGAACCTGTTATTAATTAAAAAAACAAAAAATACAATGAAAAGATTTTTACTTTTAGCGGCCTTTTTGGCCAACTGTTTTATCGGATGCGCACTTTCAGCAGTCGTTGGGGTGCCCCCTGCGGCTGGGTGTATTGCTGTTAACGCCATAGCGGCGGCACCGCTCTTTAATGTTCCCTGCCTGCGCGCCGGCATTTACGTCGAAATATGGACGGGCGAGCAAATTAAAGCCTTTCGTGAAGATGTGAAGAATTTAGGCTGGCTGGCGGCCATTCCGAGCTATGACCAGTATGTGCGTCCCGGCATTGGAAACGAGGCGGATATTATCCACCTGGTAACAGTAGGCGCCGACCCGGAAGTACTTATCAATAACACGACCTATCCGATAGCCATTGTAGCCCTCCCTGACGGGGATAAGGCCATATCGCTGGACAAATACCAAACGACGGCTACACCTGTCACGGATGACGAATTACATGCCATATCTTATGACAAAATGTCGAGCGTAGTAGAACGCCACACGCAGGCGGTCAACGAGACAAAATACGTCAAGGCCCTGCACGCACTTGCGCCGCAGACACATTCGGAAAAAACGCCGGTACTGAAAACGACTGGCGCAACAGCACCGGAAGGCGGGCGCAAGATGCTTATCCGTGCTGACATTATCACATTGAAAAAAGCGTTTGATAAAATCAAATGCCCGGTAAAGGGCCGCATCCTGGTGCTTTGTCCCGACCATATTGCCGATTTGCTGGCCGGTGAACAAAAATTCGCCGAACAGTATTATAACTATACAACCGGTAAGATAGCCAACTTATACGGCTTCGAGGTTTACGAGTTTACGGCTTGCCCCTACTTTACGCAGCCCGTCGCAGGACAAACACCTGCACCCGCCACTAAAGTGCCTTACGGCGCTATACCCGGCGAAACGGACACACAGGCATCCGTGGCTTTCTTCGCTCCGCGCATGTTCAAGGCCACCGGCACGACTACTACCTACCCGACGCAGGCAGAAGCAACCATGCAGCAGCACCTGTACAACGTGCGCCACTACTTTGTAACATTACCCAAAAAACAGGAAGCCATAGGCGCTATATACAGCGCCGCGGCGTAACGTTGAACTAAAAAATTAAAATAATGGAAACAACCATAAAAACACCGGAAGAAAAAGCGAAGGAAGCCGAAGCCAAAGCGGCACAGGAAATGGCCGAAAAGACGGCGAAAGAAGATGTTATATTTGCTAAAAATCCGAAATTAGACGTTTATTATCGCACGTCGGACGGTTTGCCGTTTTTTACGAGAAACGCGGCTGACATGCATGCG
>JAISAF010000480.1 GCA_031266855.1 Spirochaetales bacterium | reverse complement strand
CTCCTTATGCCATAAGCATTTACCCCCCCCCCCCCCCCCCCCCATATTATGTACACATAACGCACTTATAAATAAAAACAAAAAAAATAAATCTTTCCTTTTCAAAAATTCTTTTCGTGCGCAGTTATATTCTCCAAAACGTTTACGCTTTCCCCTGTACTGTACGCGCCGCTTTGTAAACGGCCCGTAAAAGTTTTCTCTTTTTATTTCCGCAAAAAAAATACGCTTCGTCTCAATAAAAAAGGAATGCCGTTGGCGTGCCGGGGCGGAGCTTTTTAAAAAGGAGTATGTTACATGAAAAAGAATGCTTTGTTTGCAGTGCTGGTCCTGCTTATTGGGTTTGTGTTTGTAGGGTGTAGTGATAGTGATGACGGCGGTAATGATTTTGGTGATGACGGAGTGCCAAAGAGTATAAAGATTATAGATTTTGATGATATGGATGGGACTCCCCCAAAAGTGATGTTTGGTATAGCGAATGCCGGACAAACTGCCGCTATTGCGCTATCTAATGCTTTCATAACTCTTTCAGGCGGAGATAGTGGAGAAGCGGAGGACAAACTATTTATTGCTGATGCGAATCAAGACCCAACCGGAACGAAATGGACGGGAACAGGATCGTATCGTATTTTTATAGTACAGGAGGACCTACAGAATAAAAACTTTCCTCCGTTTATTTCAAAAGAAAAGATAAAAATAAATTCCGCTCTTACCACGTGCTCTTTTAATGATTTTAAGAAAATGCAAGACGCCGGGGACTGGAAAGGGGACTGGAAGTGGTGACAGACCACGCGATTTTGCCTTCGGCAAAATCGCGTCCGTCTGTTATAGCGCATAATTGCTGAACAGCAATTATGCGCCCGCGAATTTGCTTTGCAAATTCGCGGGCCGTCGCTGGTGCGCGCGCCAGGGATTGGAGCGGAAATCCCGGAGGGCTTGCGAAAGCAAGACCGAGGAATTGGAGCGGAAAGCCCGGTTTTTTGCGGCGCAGCCGCAAAAAAGGCGCCCAAATTCTGATATTGAAAAGGATTTCAGGTTTCGTCCGTATCCTGCTCTTTGGGTATAATCATCACCGGACACGGCGCTTTGCGGGCGATTTTTTCCGTAATGTTCCCCAAAAAGTGGCTTTGCAGAATGCTGGAGCCTTCCCTGCCCAGAATCACAAGGCCGGCGTTTTCCGTCCGGGCGGTTTCCAGAATCGCGTTTGCCACATTGCCCACCGCCATTTTTATTGAATAGGGAATGCCCTGCGGAATCCGCGAAAGGTAGGTGTGCCGGACTTTTTCGTCGATATCGGCTTTTGCCTTTTCGTCGATTTTATCCACTTCGTAGATATAGGTTTTCCAGAACTGGGCATCCGGTTCGGGCACGACATGAAGTATAACAAGCTCGCAGCCGGGATTCCCCGTGGCGATATTCAGCGCGCAGGCGAAAGCTTTCAGCGACGCGGCGGAAAAATCCGCGGCAAACACAATTTTGCGGAAAATATTGTGATATGGCATGTCTCCCTCCTGTTTAACATCACCTGCCGGCATAGGGCAGAAAAAGGCAAAGCTGCGGAAAAACAAGCAGCGCCGCCGCCGCGACAATCAGCATAAATAAAAACGGCATGGAGCCGCGGAAAATCTCCTGAAGCGGAATATCCCGCTCGATGCCGCTTACCACGTAGACATTAACACCCACCGGCGGAGTAATAACACTCATCTGGGTAACAACCACAATCATGACGCCAAACCACACCGGGTCATAATTAAGCCTGCGTATAACAGGGAAAAAAATCGGTATGGTTAAAAGCACCAGGGCCAGGGCGTCGATAAAACAGCCCGCGATGAGAAAAAATAGAATGATGAGAATTATAATAAGAAAGCCCGGCAGGGGCAAAGCCGAAAACCAGGACGCGACAATGAAGGGTATTTGCGAAACAGCCAGAAAACGTCCGAAAATCGAAGCCGAGGTAACAATAAACAAAACCATACAGGATGTACGCACTGTTTCCTTAATGATTTTTTTCAAAACCTGCCGCGATAAAGCCCGTTTGAAAAAAGCGATAAGCAGACTGCCGGCGGCTCCCACAGCCGCGGCTTCGATAGCCGTAAAAAGGCCAAGAAACATTCCCCCCATAACAGTAACAAAAAGCACAAGCGTTTCGGCGATTCCCCCAATGGAAATAAAACGCTCTTTCCAGGATGACTTGGGGCCGGGCGGGCCAAGAAGGGGATTGCGGCTGCATCTCCAGGCAATGGAAAGGCAGAAAAGCAGCGCGATAAAAAGTCCCGGCACAATACCCGCAAGGAAAAGTTCGCCGATGGACTGTTCGGTTAAAAGGGCGTACACAATAAAAACCACGCTGGGCGGGATCAGCATGCCCAGGCTGCCCCCCGCCGCCACAGTGCCCCCGGCAAGGCCGTCGGAATATTTATAACGCCGCATTTCCGGCATAGCCACCGCGGCCATTGTCGCCGCCGTCGCCGGCCCCGAACCGCAGATAGCGCCAAAGCCGGTACAGGCGCCGATGGTTGCCATCGCAAGCCCGCCGGGAAGGTGCCCCATCCAGGCGTAGGCCGCGCGGAAAAGCCCCGTACTGATTCCCGCGTGAAACGTCGTCTGCCCCATCAGTACGAAAAGGGGAATAACCGTCAGATTGTAGGAAAGAATGCTGTCAAGAAGATCCATCGCCGCCATACTTAAAGCCGCGTAGGGACTTACAATAAGGGCGAAACCAATAACCCCCGCGCTCAGCATAGCAAAGGCCACGGGCATACTCGTCAGCAGAAAGAGAAACAGCAGCGCAATCCCAATGAAACCAAACAGAACCGGACTCATGGTTTTATCATCCCTTTCCCCGGATGAACCAGGTGGTAAAAAGTTATAATAATAAGCAGCACGAAAACGCCGGACAGAAGAAAGGGCAGCCAGAAGACAGGCACTTTCAGCGTCAGCATAACCTGGCCTGTGGAGGCAAGGTACAATCCGTAGCCCGCGCAGCGGTAGGCGAGGAAGGCGAAAAGAACAAGAAGAAACAGGCGGAAAGAGGAATCAAGAATTCTCCGTCCGGTTCTACCTGCTTTCTGGTAGAAAAATTCAATGGCGATATGGCCCTTCACCGCCGTTACATAGGGCAGGGAACAGGCCAGCGCCGCCGCCCCGGCAAGGCAGACAATATCGTAGGCGCCGGTGATCCCCGATCTGAAAAGCCGTAAAATAATATCCGTCACCGTTACGGCGATCATGACGAAAATCGCAAGCCCGGAAAGCATAGCCAAAAACAGAATAAGCCTGCGCGCCACGTTAAAAAAGATTTCCGCGAAAGAACATCCTGAGTTCATGTTTTCTCTCATATAGTTAGTTTCCTTTTACCAGGCGGTGCAGATCGGCTAAAACCGCTTTCCCCGGCATTCCGCGTGTTTCCAAAGCCGAAGCCCATTCTTCGAGCATGGGATTTACAGCGCGAACAAAAGCCTCTTCCTCTTCGCGGCTCAGGGTTTCAACCGGCTTCCCCATCTCTTTCAGCAGGGCTTTCGACTCCTCGTCCGCCGCATCCCAGGCCCGCGCCTGTCTTTCCATCGAAGACTCATTCACCTCGCGAAAAACGCCCTGTACATCCTCCGGCAGACTGTTCCATCTGTCCCGGTTCATAATAACATACATCGCCGTCGTGTAGCCTGTGGCCGCCGTAGACAGGACGCGGTCGATAACTTCGGCCTGCCTCCAGCCCTTGAGGGTTTCTATCGGGCATAAAGTCGCCTCCACAACCCCGCGCTGCAAAGCCTCGTAGGTATCGCCCTGGCCCATAGACACAGGAACAGCGCCAAGGCTTTCCACAATTTTTGCCGAAAGGCCGGTTCCCCGCACCTTCAAACCCTTCAAATCGGCCAGGGATTCTATCTTCTTCTTTACCGCCAGAACGCCAGGCCCGTGCGCGTGAAGGTACATAACCTGGACATCCTCAAGCTCCTTCGGATTATAAATGCGGAAAATAGCGTTAGCCGCTTTTGTCGCGGTTTCCCCGTCAGGATACCCAAGCGGAAGATCAAGCCCTTCCAGCAGAGGGAAACGGCCCCGCGTATAGGCAAACGCGCTCATACCAAGATCCGAGACTCCGTTGACAACCCCGTCATAAACCCTCGTGGACTTTGTCAGGGTTTCTCCGGGAAAAAGAACAATTTTTACGATTCCCCGTGTACGCTCCTCGATGTGCGCTGCCCACTCCTGTGCGGCGAGGGTTTGCGTGTGCGTCGGCGGGAAAAAAATACTGTAGGAAAGCCGGATATTCCGCTGCGCGCCGGAACAGCCGGAAAACACCAGAAAGGATACGCAGACACAAAAACATTTCAGGCCGCGGCGGAAAAAACTTCCACGGCCTTTTTTGAAAGGCATTTCACTTACTCCTTGGTAAAGCACTGCTGATAAAATGCCCTATTTTCGGAAAAAGGTAAAGCGGTTTTAGTGCCTGTTCAAAACCCGTTTCTAATTCGGAATTTGGGCGCATTTCCGGCGCTTCGCGCCGGAAACCGGGCTATCCGCTCCAAGTCCTCGGAAAGCGCCGATGCGCTTTCCTGCGGGCTTTCCGCTACTATCCAGGATGCATGGGCGAGCAGCAAAATTGCGTATGCAATTTTGCGACCAGCCCCTCGCGCGCGCCCAGCGAGCGGCAGCGGAATTGTTTATGCAAAGCATAAACAATTCCGCTGGTCTGCAAGTTATGCGCAATTTGCTAAAGCAAATCCCCCGCTCGGCGTAGTCTCCAGACTACGCCGTGTTAAAAGCAAGGCTCCAGCCTTGCTGCTTTGGAACCCGCCCGGCGTAGTCTCTGGACTACGTCGGGCGGGAGTCTTTAGGTATTTTTTTTGACTTCTTCGCGGTTTTTCTTCCTTCATGTTTTTTATTTCGTATTTGAGCTGCCGGTACTTGACACTTTTACGGAACTGTGTTTTACTTTCCAATAGGATAACATGAAATGATTATTTCCGATATTTCCACAGCCTTAACTTCTCTTGCGCATAACGCGCGCGTAAGTCCTTATACTATAAGCCTTTTGGGGGGGGGGGGGGGGGGGGGGGGGGGGGGGGGGGGGGGGGGGGGGGGGGCGGGGGGGCGGGGGTCGTGACGGGGGGTGGTGGGAGGG
>JAISAF010000458.1 GCA_031266855.1 Spirochaetales bacterium | reverse complement strand
CGGGTTAACGCCCCCCCCCCAAAAACCCCCGCGGCCTGGTTCGAGGCCGCAAGCGTGGACGCTTGCTTTTAATTCCGGCGTAGGCTGGAGCCTACGCCGAGCGGAGGGCGTAAGCGTGGACGCTGGCTTTTAATTCCGGCGTAGGCAGAGCCTGCGCCGAGCGGGGTGTTAGTCGCAAAACCGCGTAGCGGTTTTGCGGGTCTGCGTTTATGGCGACAGTTAGCCCGTGGGGCGCAAGGGATTGCAGTGGAAAGCCCACAGGAATTGCATAGGCAATTCCGAGGACTTGGAGCGGAAAGCCCGGTTTTTTGCGGCGTTAGCCGCAAAAAATGCGCCCGAAAACATTGTGTGTTTTTTATAATGACGGAGGCGGAGGGAGGAAGGCCCGCAGGCAAGCCCGCTCCCAGGGCCTCCGGAAAGAGAGGACTGTTTTATTCGACGCGGAAGCGGGAGACTTCCTGTACCAGGACGTTGATGTTTTCCTTTGTCTGGCCGCTGATGGTATTTATTTCGGTTACGGCGTCATTGATTTCGTTTGCGCCGTTTGCCATTTCGTTCATGCCGTTTGATATTTCCTGGGTAACGGCTTCCAGATTGTTTTCTTCTGTGATGATTTCCTTGCTGCCTGCAAGCATTTCATGGGAGCCGTCCTTGACCTGGCCGGTAAGTTCGTTGAGTCTTCCGATGGCGTCGAGAATCTGCTGGCTGCCGGTATTTTGTTCTTTCATGGCGTTGCGGATGTTTTCTTCCTGGATGGAGACGGTTTTGACTTGGGTGTCTATGGCTTCGAATCTGGTTAGGACGTTACTTGTGGAGGCGGAGATGGTTTCGATGGCGGCGTGCATTTTTTGGAGTACGGTGCTGATGGTTTTTGAGTGTCCGCCGGAGCTTTCCGCCAGTTTACGGATTTCGTCGGCTACGACGGCGAAGCCTTTTCCTGCGTCTCCGGCGTGTGCGGCTTCGATGGCGGCATTCATGGAGAGGAGGTTGGTTTGGCTTGCTATGTTCTGCATGACCGCGTTTATTTCCAGAAGTCCTTCGGATTCTTTTGTGATTTCCCCGATTTCCCTGGATACTTCCTGCGCTCCCTGGCGGCCCATTGTGGCGGCTTCGGTAAGCTGTTGCACGTTTTTTTCGTTTTTCAGGAGGGTTTGGGTTACGGACTGGATGTTGGCGAGCATTTGTTCGATGGCGGAAGAGGACTCGGATACGCTGTGGGTTTGGTCGTCCACGTGTGAGTTGAGTTTGTCGATATTGGTGGTTATTTGTTCCATAGTGGACTTTGTTTGTGTAACGCTGGCGCTTTGGTTTACAATTCTGCCTCGTATACTCTGGATATTCGAGGTGATCTGGTTCACCGCTGAAGCGGTCTGGACCATGTTGGAGGAAAGTTCCGATCCCATCATTGAAAGTTTTGCTGCCCGTTCCTTAATGATAAGTATCAGCTCTTTGATTTTTTCCAGTGTCGCGTTAAAATACCGGGCAAGATCGCCGATTTCGTCTTTTGAAGTAACGTTAATCGATTTGGTTAAATCCCCTTCGCCTTCGGAAATATCCTTGAGGGTAAGGGCAACCCGTACGATTGGTTTTGTGATTCGGCTGACAATAAGGGCAAGGATAAGAGCCGCCAGAATTATTGATGCCGAAACAACAGCGATAGTGAATATGAGCATTTGCCTGATATCGGCGAAGATTACTTCTTCCGCGCAGCCTACCATGATTGACCAGGGTGTATCGGTTGTGCCGATAACAACTGGTACATAAATTATCTGTAGCCACTGTTCAAGAACCGGAGAAAAGGCCCGTATGGTGTACTCTGTTCCTGTTTGGATTGCGGAAAGAGCGGCTTCGGCTTCTTCGTTTGAAAGGAACCTGTCAACTTCCTGTATGTCTTTCCCAACACGGTCCTCTATGGTGTGACCGGCAATGCTGCCGTTGTTGGCGATCAGTTCGATGGCGGTCACATCGGAAAAGCTTTCAGTATCTTCGATGTAGGTAAGGAGGTAAGCCTGGGTGGCGGACAGATCGACTTGCATACCTACCACGCCTACGGATTTGCCGCTGGAGTTCGTGATGGGCACCCGGATCGTACAGATGAAGCGTTCCTTGCCCGCGAAAATTCGTTGTTCGGGGTTCCCTAGTGTGTGGGCATCGCTGAGTTCCTTGAGCACCTGCCGGTAGCCGTCTGAAAACTTTCCGGTTTTCGGGCTGCCTCCCTGCATAGTTATCCAGGGAATGAACTGCCCGGTTTCGCTTGATGTCGCGTCCGCGGCAAACAGTTCATCACTGCCGTCCACGGCATCGGGGAGCCAGCAAGAATAGATGCCCAGCACATTCTGCTGTGTTGCTATTATCGCCCTCATGGTTGCGATAATATTCCGCCGCCGTTCCCTGGCGGTTATGGTATCAAGATTACTCAAAACCGCCGCAATATCGATTGCGCTTTGCATATAGGTTTCATAGCGCCTGCTGAGGTCCTTCGAGATAGTGCGCCCAAGGCGTTCCATACTGTGCGATTGTGTCACCATCTGCATTTCCTGCGCATTGCGAAGCAGTATTACCGAAACTGCCGTAACTACGATTACCACGATACTAATGACGATTAGGCACAGACGGGTTTTTAATTTCATTTTTTAAATCTCCCTGAAATTCCAGCGCGGCGTGTAATGCTGTCCGTTCTCCCGGCCTCCTAAAACCTGGAACTATTTCAAATCTACCATTTTCATACGCAGCGTCAAGCGGAAGCTGTACGTGAACAAAAAAAGTAATTTCGTATAAAAAGTAATTTCCCTCCAAAATATAACAGAGTTGTTGAGAGCCTGTTCAAAAACCAATGTGTAATTCGGAATTTGAGCGCCTTTCCAGCGCTT
Source organism: Spirochaetales bacterium (assembly GCA_031266855.1). Taxonomy (GTDB): domain Bacteria; phylum Spirochaetota; class Spirochaetia; order DTKZ01; family DTKZ01; genus JAISAF01. Next base: position 2,600 of record JAISAF010000458.1, on the reverse strand, counting down.
CGCGCTGGAAACCGGGCTTTCCGCTCCAAGTCCTCGGCCCGCCTTGCGGCGGGCCTGTGGGCTTTCCGCTACAATCCCTGGCGCAGCGGCAGCGCAAAATCGCTTCGCGATTTTGCCACCAGAGTAGTATACACGCCCGCTTCGCATAACGGGATTAGATGCGCTTCGGAGCGAAAGCCATTCGCGTACAAATCAAATACTTGAAGAAGCATGATTCCCGGGTTACTATATTTCCATGGAAGGGAGTCAACAAAGCATACCATTGAAATATCCGGTTCTTCTGGTGCATGGCGCTGGTTTCCGGGATAAAATGTTCGGTATAAATTATTGGGGGCGCATCCCAAAAGAAATGGAGAAGAAGGGCGTACACGTATATTATGGCGGAACAGACGCGTGGGGTTCAATAGAAAATAATGCCCGAATATTAAAGGCGGTAATCGAAAATATAATCCGGGAAACCGGGGCCGGTAAAATTAATATAGTGGCGCATTCAAGGGGAGGGCTTGAAGCAAGATATTTAATAAGTTCCTTAAATTTACATGATTCAATAGCGTCTTTGACAACAATATCAACGCCTCACAGGGGCGTTAAAGCAATGAATATCGCTTTCTATATACCGGATTTTATATATAAATTCGTGTCATTTTTCATAAATCTGTGGTATAAAATCCTTGGAGATAAAAATCCTGACTTTTACAGAGGTAGCAGGCAATTATCCGAAAAAGCATGTTCTGAATTTAATAGGACAAACGAAGACAAACCTTCGGTGTATTATCAAAGTTATGCCGCGAAAATGAAATACTTCTTTAGTGACATATTCTACATATTTTTGAATCTGCTTTTACTGATAACGGACGGTGAAAATGACGGATTATGTCCAGTGTATTCGGCGGAATGGGGCAACTTTCAGGGGATAATAACAACGGATGGGAAATTCGGAATATCACATTCGGGAATAATAGACGCCTATAGAATAAAATATAAAGGTGTGGATATACCGGAATTTTATATATCAATCCTGGAATATTTATCAACGAAAAGATATTAAGTGAGTAATCTATTTTGCGATTTTTATACATGGCTATGTTCCTGTATATATTCACATAGTATATGCGCCATAATACTGGTATATCCTTTTCCCAGCTCCTTATATTTATCAAGAGTTTGTGATGGAAGCCGCAATGTTATTGAGGGCATCCGTTTCTTCCTTTCCCTAACAATACGGGCGACCTCATTCAATTGCTTCTTATTCAACGGTGGAGCATCACTATAATCAATATCAGCATCGTTCATGTGCCTGAGATTTTCCAGTTCTTTAAGTCCCTTTTTGGATATTTTTTTTGGTCTCCTATGAGAGACTATTTTTTCCATTTATACTTCTCCCTTTCATTCCTGTTTGCCTTTCGGGCCGATATAATCCGTATTAAATTGTATGTAATTTCAGTTTCAACTACAAACAAAGTAATATCATTTACCATTCCTATAATATTCCATCGCTCTTCGTTGATACTATGTACTTCATCATAAATTCTGACATAATCCGGATCCTTAAATACGAATATTGCTGTATTGAAATCAATTCCATGTTTTCGTAAATTTTCTCTGTTTTTATTTTCATCCCATACAAATCTCAACTCGTCATCCACAATAAAGATATAGTAATACATTGTCTTACAAAATGCAAGCGGTTTTTTGGAAAAATTTGGACGCTTTGGATGATTATAGGAATTGCACATCATGTTTTGTATAGGGGCTGGTCGCGAAATTGCGTATACAATTTCGCGGGTTTGGTTTGACGGCCTTGCGTTAGCCGCTGGGCGCGCGCAAGGGATTGTAGGGATGCGAAGCAGCCACGCCGCAGGCGGGGCCGTAGCGATAGCGAAGTCCCGGAAAGCCCGGTTTTTGTCGCGGAGCGCCAAAAATGCGCCTGACGACAGTCGCTTTCCGAGCGGGGCAAGTTTAGCCTGTAACTGGCCCGTTCATTTAACCACGTTACGAATCCTGTCGCCGTGAGCGCCGACAACCTCCTGCTTTTTGGGATGAACCATTAAATCCATACCTTCCAGGGGGTACGCGCCCATGAGGACATCTTCTTCACCGGGGAGTACCACCGCTTCGCAGGAAGTCTTCCGGTCTTTCCAGCGGACCTCCACATATTCGGTTACCCCGCTGGGAACCTTTCCCCCTCCGGCGACAGTGGTTTCACTGGTTTCTTCCACCAGCAGGCCCAGCTTTTCGCGGGTCTCCTCATTGATGACCAGCGTCCACGCTCCGGTATCCACTACGGCGTTGACTGTGAGCCGCCTGACCTGATCCTGGGGTATCTATCCCCGCTTTGCGTCATTCTGATCCCCGATGTTGACCAGGGTAATTTCCGTTCGTACTTCGCCCATATCATTCTCCTTTCTTCAAGTATATCACGAACAATGAATAATGAACAAATAGCAGTGGGCACCGCCGATAACCGGCTCTGCCCGCTCCCCGCGGGGACGCCCCCGCGCCTGTCCGCCCAAAGGCGGACAGGCGCGGAGTTTGCGCACAGCGCCTTTTATTCCGGTCCCCTTGAAATTTCCTTTGCGTGGTGATAGGGTTGCCCGCAT
>JAISAF010000375.1 GCA_031266855.1 Spirochaetales bacterium | reverse complement strand
CGGAATTTCTACCTGGAATACCCAATTTACCAGACACTGTCTGGCAAATTGGATATTCAAGGTAGAAATTCCGCATGTTTTGGAGGTTTGAACGGGAAAAACCGGGACCTAATTCCCTGGTTAACCGTTTCGATATTTCAGGAAGCAGCTTTTTTCCGTATTCAGCCTTGATATTACCTTTTTGTTCATATTCAACAATAATATGCCCAATTTCCCAATAGGTCGTTAAATGAGCACTGTTAATTTCATGGGCGATTGCAGAACGCGATTTAGCCAGGAGTTCTTTTATTTGTGAAACAATAGAATTATAATCTGTTAGGTCTTTCATATATAACCATAAACTATAGTTTGTGAATTGATTTCTATATTTTTAAACAAGCCTTTATCCCGTCTGGAAAAAAAGTATCACGATATTTCTGGATGCTATTCTCAAATGAACTCATTATTCAGACTTTCCACCGTAATTTTTATCCGCCTTCCTGGTCATAGTACCACCAAAAGGGGACAACGTATAGGGGAAAAAACAAAATCCCGCGTATCAGAAGGATTTATAATCGATATAGCCGCGACCAGGCCTATTTCTCTTCCTTTTTTGACTTCGTGGTTCAAAAATTCCGCGGAGTCTCCCCTGCCTTCAATCCTGCGCGATCGTACACACGTAGACTTTTTTTACGCCTATGCTTTTGAGCGCTCCGGCACAGGCCCGCGCGGTGGAGCCGGTTGTGAAAACATCGTCAAGGAGCAGGACCTCTTCCGGCATGCCCTCCGGCACGTACCTGGAAAATTTCTTTGCGGCCCGTATGGAACCACGGAGGTTTTTTGCGCGTTCCTCCCTGTTCAGGGTTTTCTGTTCGCGGGTTTTCCTTTCGCGTTCCAGAAGCGGCAGTATCCGTATGCCGCCGCGCTTTCGCAGTTTCCCGCACAAAAGGGCAATTTGATCATAGCCCCGCTTTTTCACCGAAGCCCTGCGTCCCGGAACCGGAACAATGGGAAGGCCGTCCCACGCGCGGCGGTAGATTTCGAGTATTTTTTCCGCGAAAAACACCGCAAGAGACCTGCGTTTCCTGCCCTTGTAGGAAATAATCAGTTCCATTACCAGGGGATCCTGATAGGAGAAGAGCGAAAAATTGCTTTCAAACTGGAAAGCCAGAAAAGCGCCGCCGGATTCCCGGCCTGTTCCCGCTGCCGCGGCGGCGGCCCGGCAATCCATGCACAGATCGTTTTCCGAAATAAGAAGCCGTGAGCAGACGCGGCAGCGCGGCCCTTCGGCTACCGTCATTTTCGCGGCGCAGCTATCGCAGAGGGGAACGTACTCCCCGCGCAGAAAGGAACCGCACAGAAGGCAGCGCTGCGGAAAAAGGAAATTCAAAACACGCCGCGCGGCTCCCGGCAGGAAATCCTGAAAAAAACGGAACATATTCGTATAAAGTTTCATATAGAGTTATAACATCAAAAAAACCGTTTTGATTGAACAGGCCGGGGGATTTTTACGTTTTTTTATGGTTTTTTTAAATTTTTCGAGGTTCTCTTATCACTCAACACGTTAAGGACCATCGCCAGCCCATAGTGGCAGCAGCCGGTGGTGATAAAGACGTGCACAGCGCGTTACGCGCTGTGCCTAGTGACAGACCACGCAATTTTGTGGGAACAAAATTGCGACCGCTGGTGCGCGCGCAAGGGATTGTAGCGGAAAGCCCGCAGGAAGCGCATTGGCGCTTCCGAGGACTTGGAGCGGAAAGCCCGGTTTTTTTTGGTGCGCGAAGCGCGCCAAAAAAATGCGCCCGAAGACGGTCGCTTTCCGATAGGTATGGGATTGTAGTGGGCGCTCACGCGCCCCCGGAATGCGCCCAAATTCTCTTATGCCTTTTTTTCGTCGTCCGCGAGGATCTTTTTCCAGCGCTGGAGAAACACCAGCGCGTCAAGAGGCGTGGTTTTTTCAATTTGAAAGGACTTTATTTCCTGTTCCAGCACTTCATTGACGGAAAAAAGGCCGCTCTGGCGTTTCTTCGGCTTTTGCGCCGCGGGAATCACCGGCGTCCCGCTTTTCGCGGAAACAAGACCTTCAAGAATCATCGAGGCGCGCTCCAGAACGCTCACCGGCAGCCCGGCCAGTTTCGCCACGTGAATACCGTAGGAATTGTTGGAAGGCCCCTGCCTGATGCGTTTCAGGAAAATAACCGAGCCGCGTTCCTCCTGGATTTCCATGGATAGATTAAAAAGGTTTTTGTGTTTCAGGGCCGTCAGTTCGTGATAGTGGGTGGCAAACAGGGTTTTGGCCCCGATGCTGTCAAGAATATATTCGCAGACGGCCCAGGCGATGGAAAGGCCGTCCTGGGTGCTGGTCCCGCGGCCAACCTCGTCCATGACAAGAAGGCTTTTTGAGCTGGCGGCCCGCAGAATGTTGGCGGTCTCATTCATTTCGACCAGGAACGTTGACTCGCCGCGGGCAAGGTTATCCTGCGCGCCGACCCGGCAGAAGATTTTGTCCACGATACCTATTTCCGCCTCCCGCGCGGGAACAAAGGAACCCATCTGGGCCATAATGACGATAAGAGCCGTCTGCCGCAGGTAGGTGCTTTTTCCCGCCATATTCGGCCCGGTAATGAGGGCAAAGAAATTGTCCGCGCCGCCCAGTTCAATGCCGTTTGGAACAAACTCCCCGGCAGGAAGATAATTTTCCACAACCGGATGACGCCCTTCGGCGATAAAAAGACGGGCCTCCTCCCCTACCCCGGGCCGTGTAAATCCATGCAGCGTCGCCGCCTGCGCCAGGGATTGCAGCGCGTCAATATCCGCCAGAAACGCGCCCGCGCTTAAAAGCTCCGTCAGGCGTGTTTTCGCCTCCTCGCGCACGGCAAGAAACAAATGCCGTTCAAGCTCAACGATGGAATCTTCCGCCGTATTGAGCTGTGTCTCCAGTTCAATAAGCTTGTCCGTCGTATAGCGCTCCCCGCCCACAAGGGACTGCCGCCGGATAAAATGCCGGGGAACCGCGGACATATTGGCCTTTGTTACCTCGATAAAATATCCGATTATTTTATTGTAACGGATCTTCAGCGAGGAAATGCCGCAATTCTCCTTTTCGGTCTCAAGATATTCATCCAGAACTTCCCGCCTGTTGGAATGCATGGCCCGCAGCTTATCAAGCTCTTTATTGTAGCCATCCCGGATCATGTTCCCCTCGCTTAAAAGAATCGAAGGCGAATCGGCTAAAGATCGCTCAAGCAGGGTCTGGAGCTTTTTCAGGGAGGCAAGCGGCGCGGAGGCAAGCCCCCTGCCCGTACCAGCCATCTCCTCCTGAACAGCGCATAACATGGCAAGCGAAGCGCACACCGCGCACAGGTCTTTCGCGTGGGCCTTGTCAAGCGCAATACGCGCGGAAAGCCTCTCCAGGTCAAACACCGAAGACAGCTCATCCCGCAGACGCTTCAAACGGTTCTGGTCGTGGTACAGGCAGGCGACGATCTCCTGCCGTTCGCGCACAGCCTTCACATCCACAAGAGGCGCCAGAACCCACGCGCGCAAAAGCCGCGAACCCATAGCCGTCTTCGTATGATTCAAAACCTCAAAAAGGGAATAACGCTGGCTGCCGTCCTGCAAATTACAAACCAGTTCAAGATTTCTCAGCGTGGATTCATCCAGCACAAGATAATCCCGATCCGAATATTTTCTGAAATTCTGTATATGGCGCAACTGGTTTTTCGCGTTTTCCTCAAGGTATTCAATTAAAACCCCGGCGGATACGATTTCAGGATCATTCTCGTCGCAGCCAAAACCCTTCAGGTTCGCCGTCCCGAAAAGCCCGGTAAGGCGCTTATAGGCGGCCTCCCTGTCAAAACTCCAGTCAGGCAGGCTATTCACCACAAGCCCCTTGCGCCCCCGGATAAGTTTTCCCAAATCCCCGTCCTCATGCAAAAGGGCCTCCTGAATCAGGATTTCCCTCGGCGCAAGACGCTGCAATTCCTTGCGCAGCCCCTCCCCGCGCGTAGCGGCAGGAAACCACGTCGCGATAAAATCCCCCGTCGAAACATCAACCGCCGCGAAAGAAAGCCCCTTCGCCGCCTCCGACGCCGCCACGATATAGTTATTCTGGGACCTCTCAAGATAATCCTCGTCCACAACAGTCCCCGGACTGATAATCTCCACAACCTCGCGCTCCATCAACCCCTTCCCCGGAACGCTAACCTGCTCGCAAATCGCGATCTTTTTCCCCGCCTTCAAAAGCCGCGCGATATACGCATGGGAAGCATGATACGGAATACCGCACATAGGCACCCCCTGCCGCTGGGTCAAAGTCAGGCCCAGAAGAGCGCTAATCTCCTTCGCGTCCGGCCCGAACATTTCATAAAAATCCCCCAGCCGGAAAAAAAGCACCGCATCCTTATGCATCTGTTTTATCCGCGCGTACTGGGTCATCATGGGAGTATCTTTCATCATACTTCCTAATACTATCAGAAATTTTAAGCCCTGCTAGGGGCAAAATACCGGCAAAAAGTGAAAAAAAATGAAAAAAATCAGCGCCGGCGCAGTAAAACATATATACTTTTTCCGGTTTTTCATCAAGCGCCACAGCCGCCCCAAGCGGCAGAAATACAGCTTACAGTCGCATACGTGAAGTTTTTAAAAGATAGAAGATCCAGGGGGAAAGCCTTCCCCCTGCCGCGCACACGGTTGCGCGGCCCCCCCTTCGCCGGGGGCTTCGCCCCCGGAACCCCCGGCGGCACACCCCCGCGGCCGCCGTTTTATGCTATATGGTGCCAGGCACTTTTTTACGTTTCACTGAATAGCGATATATTTTATGATGTGCTATCAAAAAACATGCCTGGCACTTTTTTGTGTTGCGAAAATTAACGATAGATTTTACGATGCGGCACTTAAAAAGGTGCCTGGCACTTTTTCCGCCTACTGGCGGCGAAGCGTAAACAGGCCTGTTATGTGCAGTACCGCCGTACACCATTTATTATATTTTTTTATATTCTAAAACATTTTTATTATATATTATTTTATATACTTTCTTTCTCCATTTTTTCAATTAATTCAAAAAATGTATCCGATATTATTTCTATTCCATTATAATCTAAATCTC
>JAISAF010000226.1 GCA_031266855.1 Spirochaetales bacterium | reverse complement strand
AACAATGTCCTGCCTGTTGCCTTCGCTTTTTCCGTGACGGAGCAGGAAAAAGTCTATTGTCCCGTGAAAATCCTTCAACGGGGAAAAATCAACCAGTGCTGTCGCCGCCATTGCCGCCGTTGCCTCCTCCATCAGTATCATCGTCATCCAGTATCATCATCATCGTCATCACCACTGCCGCCGCTTTCCTCCGAAGCGGCCCAGCCGCCGCCGGAACGCTTCATACCGAAAACATGTTCCATGTTCCATACAAAACCCCCGTGCAGGGAGCGCGCAAGTTCCTGAAGTTCCAGAGGGAAGTCCCGGCTTTCAAGTCCAAGGCCCGAAGTAATAAGGCTCTCCAGAAGCAGTTTCGCGGCAAGAAAGCGGCGGAATTTATTTACACCAAAAATAAGCGGATCGGGAAGAAGCCCCATGATCTCCCAGGTAACCTGCTCCGCCTGGGAGTAGCGGCCCGCGTCCTTGTCCTGATCGCTCCAGCGCAGGGGAATACCTTCGCGAATCTCTTCCAGATGCGTAACAAGATATTCCAAATCGAAAAGGCCCGTGGCCGCGTTAAACAGGATAGGTTTTCCCGCTTTTTCCGCGGCTTCGATATCCCCGGCGCTCAGCGCCGCGCCGATATCCGCGCAGGTAAGCCTGCCGCCGGAGTCCCGCACAAGAACCCCGCCCTTTGTGTCCACCGCCGTCTTAAAAGCGAACTCAAAGCCCGCGGGCTTTCCCGACAAAGCCAGAACCGCCAGACTAACCGGATCAGGAACAAAACCCAGGTTGTCGGCATTGCCCAGATACACAAAACGCTTCCCGTCCCCGAGCAGGCCGCGGTACACATCCCGCAAAACAAAAAAGTTCTGCCCATGCCCGCCGGGAAGGCCAAGAACAGAGTCCTCCTTTCCCCACGCGCGCGTAAATATTCCCCTCCGCTCCCCCTCCTGGGAATGCGTAAACGCCGCGATAAGAGGCTGCACACCCGTGCGCACGCGCGTAATGTCAATGCCGGTTTCCGCAATAAGATTCTCAAGCAGCGGGCTTTTTTGATATGAATCCAGCGCCTCACCCGTCTGGCGGCTGGTAAAAACGCTCGTCATCTGAAAAACCGGCGCAAGAGGATACAGGCCGGTACCCCGGAAATCCCGCGGGCCGGAACCGGCTCCGAATGCGGCCCCGGAACCAGCGATAGTTCCAGCGCCAGCGCCGGAACAGGCTTCGGGGCGGCGATCCGCCGCTGTCCGCCAAAGCCGCGCCTCCAGAAGCAGCCGCCTCAGCTTCAATTCCAGAAAACTATACCCCGGACTGCCATCCGGGTTTGCGTAAGCCGGACTTATGCCCTTAGGCTTTCCCCTGGCGAATGCCGCCGCCGCCATAAAAGTATCTTTAAGAAGTTCAAAAAGTTCCCCGTTTAAGGCCGCGTTCTTTTTCGTATCGCAGTAGCTGGTCGCCGAACCCCCATTGAGAATGCCAAACGACACATAAGGAAACAAAAGCCTCCCAATGGTTTGCAGACTCCGCGCGGGAAAATGAAGATTCCCGCCCCCCGCGCTCCGCGCGAAATCCCGCGGCCGGATCCCCGGCACAAGCGGGGACAGCCTTTCGGCCGCATCCTTTTCAGGAACTGTATACCCATCAAAACGCGTCATATCCAGCACCGTCTCTTTATCCGGCACAGGAAAATCCGCGATACCCTCCCGGCGCGCACTCCTGTAACGCCCCCCGTTCCAGGCATTCAGTATATCAAGCGTCAGCTCCGCGTCGATACCCTGGCTTTTCATCGACCGCAGAACAGCCGGACGCAAATCGCCTTGCCTCAGCACAGGAGAATCCGCCATTATCTGTCCCGCATGTCCCGAGGATCCCGCATGTCCTGAGCGTCCAGCATCAGGCATCTCGCGGCATTCGCGGCGCCCGTAAGACTCGCCCCGTAGTCCTTAATAATATACACAGGAATGGATTTCAGCATATCCCGGATTTTCGGCCTGTACGCGGCAAGGAAACTCTTCATAAAAAAATCGTCCCGCACAAACCATTCCTCAATCTTCCCCGCAATCCCCCCCGCCAGAAACAAACCAGCAAAAGGAAGAAACGTAACCGCCACGTTATACGCAACCCTCGCGTACATACGCACAAAAAGCCGCATAATCTTCGCACAGCCCTCATCGCAGGCCGCGCCCCGCGCGATACAGGCAGGTTTTTCCCAGTCCACAAGAGCCGCGATCTCCCGGAATTTCTCCGAAACGCCGCCCTCTCCGGACGCCGCCCGCGCCCGTTCATAAAAAAAATGAAAAATGTTAATCAACCCCTGCCCCGAAACAACAAGCTCAGTCTCAGGAATCGCGCCGATACGCTCCCCAAGCCACACACACAGCTCCCGCGACAGCGCATCCGAAGCGGCGAAATCCGTATGCCCCCCCTCCGAAGCAATAGCCGTAAAACCCCCGCCCGACTCCACAAGACACCCAACGCCAAGCCCCGTACCCGCCCCAACAACAGCCCAGGTCCTACCCGAAGACGAAGACCAGGAAGCCTCCGCACCACCCGGAAACAAAGGCGTAATCACATCAGGATCGCGGACATCAAGAAGCGGAAGCGCATAACTAAGAGCCGTAAAATCATTAATGATCCGCACCGGAATTCCCAAAACCCCCGCAAGCTCATCCCCGCTAATGACCCAGGAAACATTCGTCATAACACAGCGGTTTTCCCGAACCGGCCCCGCCACACTCAAACACGCCCCACGAATACCAGCATCAGGAAACCTCCGCCGAATCTCCGCCATAGCCTCGCACGCCGCCTCCCGAAGCGACCCCGCCACCCGCGTCTGAAAAAGGAATTTCCCCACCATACAAAGCCCCCCCTCTTCCAGCCGCATCAAAGCAAAACTCGTATTCGTCCCACCAATATCACCCGCAAAAATATACTCCGCCCCACACGGCGCCGCGGACTGCCGCCAAATTGTTTCCATGCCCTTCGTTATAGTACAAAACACCCCCAAAAACAAGAAGGAAAACAGGGCGCCTTTTTTTGCCCGCCATAAGCGGGCAAAAAAACCGGGCTTTCCGCTCCAAGTCCTCGGAATTGCTTATGCAATTCCTGTGGGCTTTCCGCTCCAATCCCTCGCGCCGCGCAGCGGCAGTTACGCGTACCTGGGTATGCGGAGCATACCCAGGTACACGCCTGTAACCCCATGTCGCAATTTTGCTTTCGCAAAATCGCTGCTCGCCCATGCATCCTGGGCAAATCCGAGGACTTGGAGCGGA
>JAISAF010000282.1 GCA_031266855.1 Spirochaetales bacterium | reverse complement strand
GCGGTCGCAATTTTGCTTGTGCCCAAGTAAACGCACGCGTGAGCGTGTTTGTGATAACAAGGTTTCCGGGTAAGATGTCCTAAAAGCCTGTTTAATATCCTGAAAACCCCTGGGTACACAAGAAACTGGTGGTAAAATTGCGAAATGATTTTGCGCTGCCGCTGTGCGCGCGCAAGGGATTGGAGGGATGCGAAGCAGCCACAGTGCGGAGCGCTGGGGCCGGAGCGATAGCGGAGTCCCGGAAAGCCCGGTTTTTGGCGCTTTGCGCCAAAAATGCGCCCAAATTCTGATTATTGAAGTGAAGCTATAAAGATTTTGAACAGGCTCTAAAAAGCCCCTGTTGCATACACCGGTTATGGGCCGGGCAAAGCCGCGGGGTTTCCATAAGCAAAATCCTGAAATCCGGCTGATATAGTATTTCAGTCCCCGATTGCCAGTTTTCCGTATCCGGCTGAGCCGGCTTCGGGGCAGACGGCGCATTCCAGCAGGATCGCTGCGGCTTTTTTCAGGTATGTATCCAGAAAAATTTCTTCTTCCCGGGAAAACCTGCCCAGAACATAGGAATTGACATCTCCCCGCGCGGGGCGGTCAATTCCCAGACGCAGCCGCCAGAAACCGGCGGAGGGGAGATTTTTCTGGATGGAGCGCAGGCCGTTGTGTCCGGCGGAGCCGCCGCCTTGTTTGAAGCTGATTGTTCCGAAGGGGAGTTCAATTTCGTCGTGAACAACAAGGAGTTCTTCTGTTTCGATTTTGAGAAAATCCATGCAGGCGCGTACGCAGTTTCCGCTTAAATTCATATAGGTCTGGGGCAGAAGCAGGGTACAGCGGCCCAGGGGTTTTTCTCCGGTATGTCCGCCGGGAAATACGGCATAGCGGCCTTTCCATTTTTCCTGCCATGAGAGTGTGGCGTAAAAGGGCAGGTTTTCCGCGACAAGCCAGGCAGCGTTATGGCGGGTTTTTTCGTATTCCCTGCCGGGATTTCCCAGAAATACGAGAAGGCGTATCATACGGGTTCCCTGAACGCGGCGGGGCGGCTGTACATCCGGGGAGCCTGTTTTGGGATTAATGCGCGCATTTTTTTCCTCCGTAAAATAAAAATATCGGTTCAAAATAACGGTTCCCTGCGGGTTTGTTTCTAAACCTGCCTCACAGAATTTTTTAACCGCGAAGTAGAAGAAGTCAAAAAAGAGAATTGGGCTTTTTCAAAGTCCTTTGTTGCTCTTTTGCTTTCTTATTCAACTTAGCGGTTAGAAATCTTCAAACTTGTTAGAGCCTGTTCAATATCCTGAAACCCCCTGGGCGCCCATGCGTCCTGGCTGGTGGCAAAATTGCGAAGCGATTTTGCGCTGCCGCTGCGCGGCGCAAGGGATTGAAGCGGAAATCCTTTTTTACTGCGAAGCGGTAAAAAAGATTGCAGCGGAAAGCCCGGTTTCCGGCGCAAAGCGCCGGAAAAGCGCCCAAATTCTGATATTGAAATGAAATTATAAAGATTTTGAACAGATTCTAACCTTATTCTCTACTTCTTTCCCTTCTTCGCCTTCGCGGTGAATTTTCTTTCTCCAAAGCATTGCCGCTTTTATGGCCTTATGCCAGCCCCCGGTCACGCGATATGCATTTTTCAGCAATCTTGTTTTTTTTATGATTCTTGACTATAATTCTATTCCTAATGAGTTTGTTACAAAACCGGGAAGGCCGGTGGAGCGGCGGGGGACAGTGCGGCCGTTCAGATACAGGATCGCGGTGTGCCGACACAGGTGGTACATGCCACGGGACGTGCGGAAGGGCCGGAAAGTTGCCGTGGAAGTCCAATAGGACTTATAGGATACGCGCGAAATGAATTTGGATCAGGATGCTCCTTTTACCATACGGTTCCCCATCGGGGTTAAACTTGTTGGTATTATCACTATTCTTCTTCTTTTTTCTCTGGGGTCGATTACGTTTCTTGTGTCATATATGGTTTCGGGTGACGTGCGCCTTACCGCGGAGGATAACAACTTCAACATAAATAAAAGGTCCGCGGCTGAGGCGGAAATTATTTTGAATATGATGCGTTCCAGCAGCCTCGCGGCGCTGGATACCCTGGACAGCCTGGGAAGTTCCGCTGGCAGCGTGGCGGCTTCGCGGCGGGTGGTGGATGTTTTTTTTGAGCACAATAAGGATGTTGCTCTTGTCGGCGTAAGCGGCGGAAGCAGTGTACGCGGCTCCTCGGGGTTTCCGTTTTCCCGTACACTTATTAATGAGGATTTTTTCCGTGTCAACGAGATAAAAAGTTCTTCCGCGATCTCCTTTATCACCTCGCGGGAGGATGAAGTCAGCCGCTGCCGTTTAGGGGAGATCGTTCTCCTCAACGCTGCTCCGGTTTTCGGCAGGCAGATTCTCGTCATGCTCTGCCCCTGGAACGGGGAAGCGGTAGCTATTTTCTTTTCCTCCGAATCCCTTATTGAAACATTCGGGGCGGGAACCAATGTCTCTTTAATGATAAACGATGTGGGGGATATTCTTGTTCACGTCCGCGCCGAACTGGTCAACGAAGGCGTGAATATCGCGGGGCTTCCCTTTATCCAGGATCTCTGGCAAAGCCCGGAGGACAGCCGCCAGACCCTCTACACCGCCGCGAATGGCACACAGTACTTCGGGGCTTTTGAGAAACTTTCTGTAGCGAACGCCGCGGTTATTACCCAGATTGAATACCAGGTCGTTTTCGAGGGCGTCGCCGCCACAACCTGGCGGAATATTCTTCTGACCGGCGCGGTACTCGCCCTGTCGATCCTGTTCATTTGGTTTTTCTCCAAAACCCTCAGCAGGCCCCTGCGGCTTCTTGCCGCCGCCACGGAACGCATTGAGAACGGCGAGTTTGAAATCGATCTCAAAGTAAAAAGCAGGGACGAGGTAGGACTTCTTACGCGCAGTTTCCTGTCGATGGGCAGGGGCCTCGCGGAGCGTGAACGCCTGAAAACATCCTTCGGGAAGTTCATCAACAGGGAAATCGCCGAACAGGCCATGCGGGGAGAACTCACCCTGGGAGGCGAAACCAAAAAGGCTACAATTTTCTTTTCGGATATCCGCGATTTTACTAACATGGCCGAAATGATGAACCCCAATGAAGTTGTGCAGTTTCTAAACTCTTATATGACACGGATGGTTGACTGCGTGGAAAAAACCGGCGGCGTTGTAGATAAGTTTATCGGAGACGCGGTGATGGCGGTGTGGGGAGCGCCCATCTCATCAGGAAGCCCCGAAGCCGACGCCTTGAACTGCGTCATGAGCGCCCTTCTGATGCGCAGCTCCCTTATTGAACTTAATACAACACGCGGAAACCAGAACCGGCCTATTATCAGAATAGGCTGCGGCATCAACTCAGGCGATGTACTCGCGGGGCAGATCGGATCGAGCCGGCGGATGGAATATACGGTTGTCGGGGACGCGGTAAACCTCGCCTCGCGTACCGAAGAACTCACTAAAATTATGGGAGCGGATATCCTTATTACTGAAAATACCCGCCGGCTTATCGCGGGTTCAATCCTGACCGAAGAGATGCCGTCCGTCAAAGTAAAAGGAAAGGAAAATCCCATACGCATATTCGCGGTAATAAATCTGAAAGCTCCGAAAGGCGAAAAACAGCCCAAACCTTCCACCCTGTCCGCGGTACGCCGCCTTCTGGATATTCCCGCCCCGGACTTAAGCACGGTAGATATCAATGCAGAAGAACAAAAATTTAAAATTATTAAATAGATTTTCCATTCTCTTTGATATTCTTGTGGTACTGGTATGCATCGCCGCCGCCGCGCTGTGTATATATTATTTCCGGCTTGATTTCTACCAGACCCTTTCGCGGCAAAATGAAGAACCAATAGGAACCATTACCTATAAGTATAAAGCCGTTCAGCGGCGCTTTGTTGACCGGCTCCTGTGGGACAGGCTGCAACGCGAAACTATGGTTTACAACGGAGACTTTATCCGCACCGAGGCTCTTTCCGAAGCAACCGTTTCCTTCTTCGACGGCGGGGGAATCGTTGACCTTGCGGGAAACAGCCTGATTCAGATTTTCGCCCAGCAGTCCGTGCCCCGGCTTGACGTGACTTCGGGAGGAATCAGCGTCAACGCGCAGAACTCGGATTTTGTCGTTTCTTCCGGCGGAAACACCGTCAAAGTGGAACTCGGCGGCGTGGTAAGTACGCGTACAGACTCCGGGGGAAACATGGATCTGTGGGTAAGCGAAGGGCGGGCAACCGTCAGCACCCAGGAAGGAGTTCACGAAGCAAACGCGGGATCGGCGCTCTCCCTCAACCAGAGCGGCGGAGTGGAAACGGTTCCCATGACAGCCGTTCTTTCCCCACGGCCCAACGCCCGCCTTATAAGCCAGCAGGAATCGGGCCTTTCAGTTGACTTTGTTTTTAACCCTGTCCATTACACCGGGGAACATACCCGCCTTGAAATATCCGCGTCCCGGAATTTTGAAGAAAAAATCCTCAGCCGAGATCTCCAGGACAACAGGACAACAGTGCGCCTGAATCCGGGAATCTGGTGGTGGAGGGCCTACCCCGCGGCCTCCAGCCAGACCCCGCCCCCCGCCTCCGCCGCGGCGGGAAAACTCACCATACTGCACATCCCGCCTCCCACGCCGCTTACACCCGCGGACAGGCAGGTCTTTGTTTTCAAGACAGGGTATCCCGACATACACTACCGCTGGAACAGCGTAGCGGCGGAAAACACCACCCAGCATTATCTTCTGGAAGTGGCGGATAACCCCGCCCTGGAAAACCCCACATTCCAAATCCGACTACAGGCTTCATCAGCGCTCAATTCCCAGCTCGGCCCGGGACACTGGTACTGGCGCGTAAGCCCGGATTTTTCCGCCGAATATGAAGGAACCCCGCCATCCTCCCCGGTTTTTTCGTTCACCATAGAACAGCGCACGGAGTTCCCGGCCCCCTCCCTCATCTCACCAGTAGCGGAAAGCATTATCAGCATCGCGCGCGGCCGTGACGACGCCTGGTTCTCCTGGAAGTCCCCGGCTGAAATGGAATCCTATACATTGAGGATTTCCAGAAACCAGGACCTCTCCGCCCCCATACTCAGCCGGACAGTACAAACCAGCTATTTCGTATATGGCGCGCAGGAGACACCGCTGGCCGAAGGCCGGTACTACTGGGGAGTTTTCGGAACCAGCGCCGCGGAGGATTCCCTACCCTCCCCGGTATGGAGCTTCGATGCCATACCCGCGCTCAGCGCCCTGTTCCCCCCGGACAATTACACCCTCCGGGATACGCAGGTTCCAGCCATGCGCTTTTCCTGGAAAGGAACTATCCCCGCCCGCCGCCTCCAGATTTCCCGCGAAGCAGGTTTTTCCTCCCCGGTTGTGGACGAGCCAGTAACAGGCGACTCCCACCGGATTTCACGGCTCGACGCGGGAACCTGGTACTGGCGCGTAACCGCGGAAGACGAAGAATCCACTCCCCGGCTTTTCACCGTAAACTCAGCCGCCTCTCCTCCCCCGGTGCCCGCACCCGTCATACAGGCAATCCCCGCCCCGCCACCTGCGCCCCGGTTTGAACCCGCGGATAATTTTATCTTCCAGGCCGAATATTTACGGGAAAACCAAAACATCCATTTCTCCTGGTCCCCGGCCTCCTCCAGAGCAGGATATACCTTTACCCTAAGCCGCGCCGACGGCAGCCAGATACTAAGCGTCCCGCTTTCTGATAACTCCTTCACCCTGCGGGATCTAAAAATTCTCAGTAACGGACAGTTCGTATGGCGCGTCAAATCAGGAAACACTACCATAGCGGAAAACCGCTTTACACTCATCGTACCAGACGTGCGCAAAACCGAGCTGAGGGACATGGGAACCGTATTCTCAGTACAAAACACTTCGGATACACGCCTGAAACAGCGCATCACCTGGTTCCGCGATGAAAACGCCTCCCGCTACGAACTGGTCGTCGAAAAAAAAGAAGGAACCAACTATACCGAAGTCTTTCGGGATATTTCGCCTAACGCCTTCGCCGAAGTGCCAGTAAACAGAGGCGCCTACCGTTTCAAGCTGCTCATCTATAACCTGCTCGGCCAGTTTCAACACGAAACAAACTGGGCAACGTTTAACATTATCCTGGCTCAATAAAATCGCCACATCAGTTTTCTCTTTTATAAAAAGAAGGGCGCGTTTTTTTGGCCGCGCTTCGCCCGCCCAAAAAAACCGGGCTTTCCGCTCCAATCTTTTTTACCGCTTCGCGGTAAAAAAGGATTTCCGCTGCAATCCCTCGCGCGCGCAGGCGCGCCAAACGCGCCCGCGCGTATGCCTTCGCATACGCGCGGGCGCGGCCTGTCCCGTTACACGCAATTTGCCTTCCGGCAAATTGCGCGCTTTACCCCCAGTGCGCGGCGCTACGCGCCGCGCGAACATTTACGCATTAACATACGCGGCGCGGCGGATTTAATTTATATATATTCTCTCGTTCTAGTAGGATTAACGAAAAAAAATAAAATACCTCTTTACAAATCGCGCGAATCCGTTCAGAATTGATTTTAAAAGGAACTTGTTTTCAGGATGCGGGAAAAGCTGTTTCGCGCGCTGGTTTTCCACGGA
>JAISAF010000165.1 GCA_031266855.1 Spirochaetales bacterium | reverse complement strand
TGGAGAAGAACATTGTGCCGGTACGGAAGCTGAAAAGTGCTCCGCGCAAATGGAAGTATTTTAATAAATACAAATGCAACCTAAAACCTTCGTTTTGAGGCTTAAGTTTATGATGTTGTACCAGGTACCTTTTTTTATTCCCCATAATAGCGTGATATTTTGGAATATGGCATCAAAAAACGTACCTGGCACCTTTTTCTACTTTTTCGACTCCGTGGTAATTTTTTTCTTTCTTAGCCGCTGGTGCGCGCGCGCCCAAAAAAATCCTGCGTACCTGCCGGGAGAAACCGTGATTGCAAAAATCCCGTTTATTGTATAGGGTATATCCGGCTTTGTATGGGAGATTTGAAAACGAAACAGACGGGAAAGCCTTTGGCTGTTTTTACTGGCGGCGGGACGGGAGGGCATGTGTATCCTGGGATTGCTGTTATAGAACGGCTTCGTGAAAGCGGCGGCTGCGATTTTCTTTGGATGGGTTCACCGGGGGGGATGGAACAGGCGATTGCGCGGTCCTGGGATATTCCTTTCAGGGGGATTCCTTCGGGGAAGCTGCGGCGGTATTTTTCTTTGCGTAATTTCACTGATATTCCGCGGATATGTTTTGGTTTTTTTGTGGCGTTTTTTATTTTTTTGCGGCGCAGGCCGGCTGTGGTTTTTTCAAAGGGCGGGTATGTCAGTTTTCCTCCTGTTCTGGCGGCGTGGTTTTTGCGGATACCTGCTATTACTCATGAGTCCGATTTGGATCCTGGTCTGGCGACCCGGTTGAACGCGTTTTTTGTGAAGAAGATTTGCGTTCCTTACGAGGAATCGCGTGAATTTTTTCCGCCGCGGTTTCGGAAGAAACTTGTGGTAACGGGCAATCCTGTGCGGAGGGAGATTTTCAGGGGGCGCGTGGAAGAGGGTTTGCGTATTGCTGGTTTTTCGGCGGATAAGCCGCTTCTTCTTGTTCTGGGTGGGAGCCTGGGGGCGCGGGAGATCAATGAGCTGGTGCGGGACTCGCTTGACAATCTTCTGCCGGTTGTGAATATTGTCCACCAGACGGGCGGGGGCGCAGACGCGGGGATTTCCCGTCCGGGCTATTTTGCCGCGCCGTATTTTTCCTGGGAGCTTCCTCATCTTCTGGCCGCGGCTGCCGCTGTGGTTTCCCGCGCGGGCGCGGGTTCACTGTGGGAGTTCCTTGTGACGGAAAAGCCCGCTTTGCTTATTCCGTTGAAGGTTTTGTCTTCGCGGGGGGATCAGCTGCGTAACGCCCGGTTTTTTGAGCGGCTTGGCGCGGCGAAAGTCCTTCATGATGAGTGCCCCGGTGCGGAGGGTTTTACCGCGGCTGTCAGGGGTCTTGTGGATAGCCGCGCCTGTGATACAATGAGGCAGGCTATACGGCGGATTGCCGGGAAAGACGGGAAGGATGGCGCGGCTTTATGCGCGGGTATGGTTTCAGATTATTTAATGCCGGGGAGTATTTAATACTTAGGGAGGGTAAGAAAACTATGGAATGGAATGCGCTTGATGTTATATGTGGCATTATCGTACTTTTTATGCTGATACGGGGTCTTCTGCGCGGGGCGCTGGCGGAAATTTTTTCGGTAGGCGCTATTATCGTGGGTATTGTTGTAGCGGTCATTTTTTCCGCGCCCCTTGGCGGTATAGTAGAGGAACATCTGGGTTTGAGCAACTGGGGGAGTATTATCGCTTTTTTTGGTTTGTTTCTTGTTTCATATATTATTATGAAGATCATGGAAAAAACCTTGAAGAGTTTTGTGGAGACGGTGAACTTGCAGAATCTGGATAAGGCTTTGGGGGTTTTGCTGGGGATAGTGGAGGGCGTTGCTCTTGTGGCGCTGGTGATTTTTCTTCTGCGGCTCCAGCCCGCTTTTGATGTGCAGAGCGTCCTTGGGGGCAGCCTGTGTGTCCGAACGCTCGATCCGCTTTTGATTTATGCTGTAAGTAATGTTTGAGAATATCATTTGTCAGGATGAGATCGTAGATTCCCTGACAGCCGGTATTGAAAGCGGCCAGCTTCCTGCCGCTATTCTCCTGTGGGGGCCGGATTTTTCCGGCAAGCTTTCGGTTGCTCTGGAAATCGCCCGCGTTTTAAGCTGCGAGGGGAAAGCCGCCAGCCGGGGCGCCTGGGGCTGCGGCTGCCGGGCCTGCGGGGATCACCGGCTTTTGATTCATCCGCACACGCTGCTTGCCGGCGGGCGGTATTTTTATCAGGAGGCGGCGGCCTGTGCCGAGACCTTGCGGAAAACGGGGGGGCTTCCGGGCCGCTATCTTTTTATACGGGCGGTGAGGAAACTTCTGCGGCGTTTTGATCCTCCCTTGTGGGAAGACGAGGAGGCAAAGCTTCAGAAGGCGCTGCCTTTTATTGCGGCCGCCGAAGAGGCGCTGGAGGAGATTCTCCCGGAGAAGGATCTTCCTTCGGGAGACAGGCTTGCGTCCCTGACGAAGAGCGCGCTTGAGGCGGTGAGGAAAATCTGCGCCGCGGTAAACCTGGATTCTATACCGATAGCCCTCCTGCGCAGAATTTCTTCCTGGTCGCATATAGGCGTTTACGGCGGGGCAAAGATCGTCATCATAGAGAACGCCGACAGGATGAACGACTATGCGCGTAACTCTCTGTTGAAGATACTGGAAGAGCCTCCGCCGCGCACGAGTTTTATTCTGACAACAACGCGGCGGGCCGCGATGCTGCCTACGATTCTTTCGCGGGTTCGTACCTTCCGGTTTTTGCCGCGGGACGCTCAGGCGGACGCTCAGGTTTTGAAAAAGATTTTCCGGGAAGAATCCGGGGACGGCGCGAATCTGGAGGATTTCTTCCGCGCGTTTGAGGGTATTGATCCGGCTGCTTTGAGAATGCGGGTGCGGACATTTATCAGTACTACGATTCGCGGCGAGGAGTTTCCGCTGGAAGAGGATCCCTGGTTTACGGATAAGGCAAAGTTCCGCGTATTTCTGCGGGAGCTTACCAATGCGTTCAGGCTTATTTTAAGCGGCGAATACGGCGCGGGCGCGGCGGCGGGTCTGCCGGAGGTTCCTTTGGAAAAACTGGAAAAGTGGACGGCTTTTGTGCGGCGGACTATGGAATCCCTGGATGTGCTGAACATAAGCCCGTCCGTTCTGGCCCGGCGGCTGGCCCTGGTGATGGGGGCTAAACTTGACCCGCAACCTGGGGTATAATTACACGGCGTCATAAAGGAAGATTTACCGCTCAGTCGAAAAAGGGCGAGGACGGGCAAGGGCGAGGAAGTAAAAGAAGGAAGGAAGGGGGAAAAAGGCGCCAGGCGTAAAATTTTCAGAAAAGATTTGTGCGCCTTTTTGGCGCTTCTGCGCCAAAAACCGGGCTTTTCGCTCCAATCTTTTTTGCCGCAAGCGGCAAAAAAGGATTTCCGCTACAATCCCTGGCGCCCCACGGGCTGGCAGTGGCTGGTTGGTGATAGAAACGTGTACTCCGCTACGCTGCGCGCCTGGTGACAGATCACGCAATTTTGTGAGCAAAATTGCGGCCGCCGGGTTAGAGCTGAAGAATTGCCGAAGGCAATTCTTCGCCCAGGAAATTGCTAGTGGCAATTTCCTGGCTTGGTTCTGAGCTGCCATGCGCAAGGGATTGCAGCGGAAAGCCCACAGGAATTGCATGGGCAATTCCGAGGACTTGGAGCGGAAAGCCCGGTTTGCGGCGTTAGCCGCAAATGCGCCCGAAGACGGCCGCTTTCCGATAAGAATGTTGTTTTTGGGAAGTTTCTTGAATAGAAACTTTTTCGGCTTCGCGGTTAAAAAATTCCGCGGGCCGGGTTTAGGTTATGGGGAGGGCTGATGCGCAGTTTTATCCGCAGGGCTTTGACGAAGCTGGATAAACTTGATAAGAGGCAGATCCGTAATATCGTATATGATCTCGCGCGGGAAAATGAGCGTTTCGAGGGCGTGATGGAAGCCGCTTCGGATAGTATTATTTTGACAGATATGGAATACCGGGTGGTGTCGTATAACAGCGCCGTGGAAAAATTTCTTTTGACTTCCCTTTTCCACGGCCTGTATGGAAGGAAAATCTGGAGCATCCTTACCGACAGGGAGCTTGCCGCGTTTGTTCAGAAAACCCTGGAGGCGGGAGAGATCGCGATGAACAGGGATTTCACTCTGGAAATGAATGGAGAGAAACGGATGATGAACGCCACCCTGACTCCGCTTGCCGTGAAGGAGAAGACCATTGGTTATGTTTTTTATATGACGGACATTACTGTTGTACGAAGCCAGGAGGCGCGTCTGCGCAGGGCTGAAAGCCTGGCTTCCTTTACGACGATAACAGCGGGCGTGGCTCACGAGATCAAGAATCCTCTGGGCGCTATTGGCATACACATCCAGCTTATCAAAAAAGCTCTCCAGGGGAAAACTTCGGTTGGTACGAAACTCATTTTAAAAAACCTCAATGTTGTATCCGAGGAAGTCGAGCGGCTGAATAAAATCGTTGTGGATTTTCTTTTTGCCGTTCGGCCTGTGAATATAAAACCGGAACGCAGGGAGCTGAATTCCCTGGTGCGGGAAATCCTGGATTTCGTAAAGGTCGAATTAAAGGAACATGGCATCGCGCTGGAGGAAAAACTGACGCGTAACCTGCCGAAGATTTTTATTGATTCAAAAGCCATACGCCAGGCCATCCTGAATATCATCAAGAACGCTATGACGGCTATGCCGGGCGGGGGAACCCTGACTGTCGCGACGGGGAAGAAGAACGACTGTGTGCGGCTTACCCTTTCCGATACGGGAGTGGGAATCGCGCAGGAAAACCTGGACAAGATTTTTGAACCGTATTTTACCACACAGGAGTCCGGTTCCGGTCTTGGGCTGACGAATGTATTTAAAATCATCAAGGAACACCGGGCCGATATTTCGGTAGACTCAGAGCCGGGAAAGGGCGCGGCTTTCATCATCAGTTTTCCGGTTCCAGAGAATGAGCAGCTCCTTTTGGAATATTCGAAAAGTGGCGGGGCCGGGCAATGAAATTCAATATTTTGATTGTTGATGACGAGAAAAATATCCGCGAGGGTCTTGGGCAGGCACTGGAAATGGACGGGTACGCCATTTTTCTGGCATCTGACGGCAGGGAAGCCCTGGGCATATTTGCCGAGGAGGAAATTGACCTTGTTATAACGGATTTGAAAATGCCGAATCTTTCCGGCGGCGAACTTCTGCGGCGCATTGCCGCGGATCAGCCGACTGTGCCGGTTATCATCCTGACAGGCCACGGCACTATAGAAACCGCTGTTGACGCGATGCGCGACGGGGCTTACGACTTTCTTACGAAGCCGGTCAATCTTGACCATTTGGCCCTTCTGGTAAAACGGGCGCTGGCAAACAGAAGCATGACGCTGCAATACCGGGCCATGCAGAGCGAGCTGGAAAAAAAACGTGGTTTCTCGAACATCATCGGAACAAGCCCGCAACTGCGCCGCGTCTTTGATATGGTGGAACAGGTTGCCGCCACGCGGGCCGCCGTTCTTATTACCGGAGAAAGCGGCACGGGCAAGGAGCTTATCGCCGATGCCATCCATAATCTTTCAAACCGCAAGGACAAGGCTTTTATCAAGGTACACTGCGCGGCTCTGGCGGAATCCCTTCTGGAAAGCGAGTTGTTTGGTCATGAGAAGGGGGCTTTTACCGGCGCCCTGTCCCGGAAGCGGGGCCGCTTCGAGCTTGCCCACCTGGGGTCAATATTTCTTGATGAAATTGGGGAAATAAATCCCAGTGTGCAGGTAAAAATCCTGCGCGTTCTTCAGGAGAAAAAATTTGAACGTGTCGGCGGCGAGGAAACCATTGAAGTGGATGTGCGGGTTATCGCCGCCACGAACCGGGAACTGAAAAAGGAAATTGCCGAAGGCAGATTCCGGGAGGATCTTTTTTACCGTCTGAATGTCGTCAACATTCATCTGCCGCCCCTGCGGGAACGCAAGGAAGATATTCCCCTTTTAGCCGCGGCTTTTTTGAAGGAATTTGCCGAAGAAAACTCCAAGCATATTGAGGGCATCGATCCCAAGGCAATTTCCGCCCTGTATGCCTACTCGTGGCCGGGGAATATCAGGGAGCTGCGCAACTGTATTGAGAGCGCGGTTGTTCTGTGCAAGACCCAGGGGATAACGCCTGAGGACCTTCCGCCATCGCTGCGGGGTTCGGACGAGGGGAACTCCATCCGCGTAGCCCTTGGTACGAGTATGGCGGAGGCTGAAAAGGCGGTCATTCTGGGAAATCTGGGACATCTGCGGGGCAATAAATCACGTACCGCCGAGGTTCTCGGCATCGGCAGGAAAACACTGCATAGAAAATTGAAGGAATATGGTTTAGAGGAGGAATCACATGAGGCTTGACGGAAAAGTAGCGGTTGTTACAGGCGGGACGGGCGGACTGGGCTGGAGGATTTGTAAAAAACTTGGCGCCGCTAAAATGAAAATCATACTCGTCTACCTGCAATCAAAGGAAAAGGCGGAAAACTACGTGGAAGAACTGGGCAGGGAAAAAGTCCAGGCGGAGGCTGTTCAGGCGGATATTACCACGGAGGCTGGCATACAAACGCTGGCCGAGGCGGCAATCTCCCGCTTCGGCGGCCTGGATGCCCTTGTTCTTGATGCCGCGTATAACCAGTTTGTCAGCTTTTCCGATCTTGACAACCTGACTCCGCAGTTATGGGAAAAAATCATTGCGTATAACCTTACGGCGCCCTACCTCGCGATGCGGCTTATTGGGCCGGAAATGAAAAAGCGGGGCGGGGGCCGTATTGTTACGGTCTCTTCCGTCGCGGGATTACAGCCTTCCGGGAGCAGCATCGCCTATGCCGTTTCCAAGGCGGGTCTTATTCATCTAACGCACTGCATGGCGGTTGCCCTCGCGCCTTCGGTACTGGTCAACGGGGTCGCTCCCGGAATTATGGAGGGAACCCGCATGACAGCGAATCTCGCGCCGGAGTTTGCCGAGAAATCCCGCAAGGCGTCCCTGATTCAGAAAGCCGCGGACACGGACGACGTGGCGGACGCGGTACGTCTTTTTATCGAAACCGACAGCATTACGGGCCAGAATCTCGCGGTCGACGGAGGGCGGGTTTTCCGGTAAGTATTCCGGCCACGCTTTTGGGCGCATCCGGCCGCGTGCGCGGCCGGACCGGGCTATCCGCTCCAAGTCCTCGGAAAGCGCCTTCGGCGCTTTCCTGTGGGCTTTCCGCTCCTATCCAGGATGCATGGGCGAGCAGCGAATTTGCGGATGCAAATTCGCGACCTGCCCCTCGCGCGCGCACCAGCGGCTAAGAAAGAAAAAATTCACCGCAAAGTCGAAAACTGGCAAGGGCGAGGACGGGCAAGGGCGAAGAAGTAAAAGAAGTAGAGAATAAACCAACCCCGCCGCAAGCGGCTAAACTTGACACGCAATTTAAAAGTTCCAGAGTAAGTTGAATGAAAACTTTTTCGACTTCGCGGTTAAAAAATTCTATGGGTCAAGACTGTTCCTGCGCAAAGGAGAAAACTGCTTAGCGGGAAAATTCTAAAACGTTTCCTATCGCGTTCTAACATTTATACTATAATTTTCAGAGGCGGTTATATTGCTTCATGGCATATTCATTCTCAATATTTACATACGAATTCAATAATACTGCTATCAATCGCGGATTCTTGCCAGCCTGTAGTGAAAGTACCGCCTCTTTTTTTATTGTTTTCAATACTTTTATTTCAGTATCAGTTTCGAGATTAATTATATTCGTTAATACTTTATCCACGAATGCGCTGTCTAGTCCATCAACAACCAGGCGTAATCCAAGCTCCATTACATCCCTTTGATCATATTTATCTTCATCTATCAATTCGTCAATGACCAAAAATCCTTCACGCCGGGCCTTTTCTGCCAATTTTAATGCCCGTTCCGCTATTTCATGGTATTCTTTTACAAAATCTTCGCTGTTCATATTATCCCCCTATATTGCTCCCGCAATAACAATTTCACCAGTCGAACTTAAATGCCGTATGGCTTCAATAATTTCATTTTGCGAGGATTGTATATCATCTTTGGTCACTCCATGCAAAACTTCAATATCCTCTTGCACCATCGCGACGGCCCTTTTGGACATATTTTTAAATATTTTTTCCTTTGTTTCTTCATCAGCATCTTTTAATGCTTTTACTAAATCCATACTATCAACTTCCCGTAATACTTTTTGAACAGCGAGATCATTCAACCGCTTTACAATATCAAACTGGAGTTTAAGAGGTTTCTGTAAAATAATTTTTTTATTTTCCGCGGCGACACATGCGTAAATCCACTTATTATCTTTAAGTTCAAGGTTATTAATATTATTACGGTACTCAATGGCATTACCCCGTGATTCCGAAGAATATGATTCAGTTTTGTCAAACAAACTGATTGAAATGCTCTCAACAGCTTCATTTTTGCCATACATGGTTACTACGATGGTTTTTTCGCTCATATTGATCTCCTGATGTTTTCAAAATGTCCATTTATATTTTTACCAGTGGTTTTATCCGGTAATTCTCAAAAAACTTTAATCCGCGTTTCGTACACGCTGGTATGGAATCAGTATTTATACCCCGACTGCGCCCGCCTTTCTTTTTCCAGCTGATCTGCCCAGCCCTTAAGTTTGTACATAAGATAAAAAGGGAAAAATATGATTTTCGCTGTAGTTGTAAGTACATTCATTGCTACCGAGTCTCCATCGCTGTCATGCCCGGTTCTGTCATACCCGAACCAGCTATAGCCCGCGCTGTCATATCCGTCCCTATTGTAACCCGACTTATCATAGCCCGCAACGTTATATCCGTCCCTGCCGTAACCCAGCTCATCATAGCCGTCCCGGTTAAACCCGCTTTTATCAAATCCCAGCATATCGAAACCAAACGGGTCGTACCCTTTCCTGTCATACCCGTTTACGTCATAACCGTCTTCTGTATATCCGCTTTCATCTATCACCGATACCCGGTATCCTGAATTAATGGGATCGGTCAAATCGGTTCCATTCACCTTCTGTATCGTTACTTTCAACGT
>JAISAF010000419.1 GCA_031266855.1 Spirochaetales bacterium | reverse complement strand
GTAGGCGCGCGATCCCTCGGTTCCCCGCCCGCGCACTCTTCGGATCCGCTGCCTGTGGATCGCGTATTCCGGCTGCCGGAGTAAGCGGGAATTTTTATGCGGAATATTTTTACACGCCCGGTTCTGTATGCGCTCGCGCTCTGCGCGCTTGCTCCGGCGGGGCTGCACGCGCTGGGTTCCGGCGAAAAAAAGGAACAGGAAACCATAAAAGAATATACGCTTTCAATCTCCGGCGTGGTACGGCTTACCGGAAACGACCCTTTTCCCCGGCTCGTGGTAAGCGCCGATGACGGAAAAGATTATATCGTGGACAGCCAGGCCCCCGCGCGGAAGGAAATTCTGGCAATGCAGGGACGGCGTGTTTTTATGGAAACTCTTGTACGCGAATATCCCGTATACGCGGGAAAGAAATACCTCGGAATCGAGTATGTCATCTTTCCCGAACGCTGCGATCAGGAGGAATAATGAAAACGGCGGATTTTCCCATGACAGCGAAAACCCTTCCCGGACTGGAAGATGTTCTGGCTGAAGAACTAAAAACGCTGGGCGCGCGGGATATCCTGAAGCAGAAACTTGCCGTAAGTTTCCGGGGAGATACCGCGCTTCTTTACCAGGCAAATCTGTGTCTCCGCACGGCCCTGCGCGTACTCGTGCCGCTGCGCGAGTTCCATGCGGAAACAACGAGTCATATCTACAGCGCCGCGTATGATTTCCCCTGGGAGACATACCTTGGCCCCGGCGGAAGCCTTGCCGTGGATGCCGCCGTCAACTCAAGGACGTTTACCCACGGAAGCTACTGCGCCCTGAAAGTAAAGGACGCCGTATGCGACCATTTTCTAAAAAAATCCGGCCGTCGGCCCGATGTTGATACCGCTTCCCCTTCCCTGCGAATAAACCTGTGGATACACGGAGAAGAAGGCGTACTCTCCGTTGACGCGTCCGGCGAATCCCTGCACCGCAGAGGCTACCGGCTGGAAAAAACCGAAGCGCCTTTAAGCGAAGTACTGGCCGCGGGGATCCTCCTTCTGACGGGCTGGGACAGGGTTTCGCCCCTGCATGATCCCATGTGCGGTTCGGGAACCTTTTTAACAGAAGCGGGGCTTATGTCGGCGGGCATTCCTCCCCTCGCCCTGCGGGAAAAATTCGGCTTCATGGGCTGGAAAACCTTTGACCCCGCGCTGTGGAAAACGGTACGGACAGACGCCCTGCCGCAAAAACGCGAACCCCGGGCGCGGATCAGCGGAGCCGACAGTGACCCGCGGGCCGTGGAAATTACGCGCGGAAACATACAGCGGGCAGGGCTTGAACAATGCATCAGCGTTACCCGCGCGGCATTTGAGAAATCCCCTCCGCCGGAAAACGGGCCGGGCTGCGTTCTGATGAATCCCCCCTACGGGAAGCGCATGCGCAGCGAAGAGATTACCGCCCTGTACTCGCGTATCGGCGACACATTAAAAACGAAATACTCAGGCTGGACCGGCTGGGTATTCAGCTCCAATCTGGAAGCGCTGAAACACACAGGTTTGCGCTCCTTCCGCCGCATACCCCTCAAAAACGGCCCGCTTGATTGCAGGCTCGCGGGCTTCAAATTATTTCAGGGAAACGCTCAGAAATAGAAATAACCGCAAAGCCGAAAAAGTTAAAGAAGGAGAACTAAAAGATTCTCATGGGCGTATCCCCGCCTCCGGCGGGGTCGGGCTTTCCGCTCCAATCTTTTTTACCGCTTCACGGTAAAAAAGGATTTCCGCTGCAATGCGCCCGAAGACGGTCGCTTTCCGATAGGTATGGATTGTCGTGGGCGCTATCGCGCCCCCGGAATCCCTTACGCGCGCACCAGCGGCTAACGGCTAACACAGGTGCGTAAACACCATGCCCGCAAAATTGCGACCGCCTGGTTCTATGCGCATAATTGCCGCTGGCAATTATGCACTCACGGAATTGCCTCACGGAAATTCCGCGGCGGGGCTAACGGCTAACACAGGAGCGTAAACGCCACGCCCGCAAAATTGCGACCGCCTAGTTCTAAGCCGCTGCGAGGGCCGGTAAAACCGCGTGATTTTGCTTCGCAAAATCACGCAGAACCGTAGCCCTTTGTATGCTTCGCATACAAAGGGCTACGGTTTGCCGCTGGTGCGGCGCAAGGGATTGAAGCGGAAAGCCCGCAGGATTTGCATTGGCAAATCCGAGGACTTGCAGCGGAAAGCCCGGTTTTTGGCGCGGAGCGCCAAAAATGCGCTATAAAAAATCCCCGCGGGATATTGCCGCTTTGAAAAGTTTCGCGTACACTTCCCCGTATGCGCGATGATGATGAGGTGGAAAAACCTCCGTTTATCAGTATGGCTGATCCCGGCTCGTTTGCCCGCTATACCCTGGATGAAAGGTTCCCGCGTATTATTGATAGCGTTATGGCGCCGCGTTCCGGCGGGGAGGAAGCGGAACTTGCCGCCCTGCGCGCGCAAATTCCCGACGGGCGGATTTCCGATCCCTTTGCGCGGGACGGGTGCCCGGTCGCGGGTTATGACCCTGGCGCTTTTGATGCCGGGGGGCTTGCCGCCTGGCGCGGGGAAATCGCGAAATATTCCGGCCTTAGCTGGACGCGGCTTCCTTTCTATTTCGCGGAAAGCTATCTGTACCTGAGAATTCTCCTTGCCTGCGGCTACTACGATAAGGCTTCCCGCTATTTTCAGAAAGACCCCTACGAAAACCTCAAGGAGGACGAGCTGGATCATTTTCTCGCCAGTGAAGGCATGGAAAATATGGCAGCCGCCTTCACGCAAACCCCGCGGTCCCACGCTCAGGATATGTTTGCCCCAGCCCTGCTCTTTATGCTCAAGGCGAACCGCATCGATCTGTCAAACACCGAGGTCGCGCGCCTGGGCCGGCAGCTTATCCTTTCCAGCAGCCGGGACGACCTGATAGTCGACCACACGGACAGCCTTGCCCGGCGCGTCGGGGCTTCACGCCGGCTGCACATCATTCTGGACAACGCCGGCGCGGAGCTTGCCGCGGACCTGATTTTTACCTGGCTGTACCTCGCCTCCGATCCAGCGCGGCAGATCGTTCTCCACGCGAAAAAAGACCCGACCTTCGTCTCCGACGCGCTGAAGAAGGACATATACAAAACGGCGGCGAAACTGAAATCCCGGCCATCCCTGAAATCCATCGGAAAGGATATTGAAACCTTTATCATGCAGGGACGGCTGCGCGCCGCGGATCACTTTTTCTGGAACGGCCCGCGCCATTTCCCCGCCATGCCGGAGGACCTGCGCCGGGATATTGCCGGCGCGGACATTACCCTGCTCAAAGGAGACGCGAATTTCCGCCGGATGACAGAAGACCGCCACTGGCCCTTCAACACTAATCTTGAAACACTCACATCCTGGTTTCCGGGAACTTACGCGATTCTGCGTACCCTGAAAAGCGAAACCGCCACGGACATACCCGAAGAGCTGTCCGCCCGCCTGACACGAACCGATCCCGGCTGGCTTACGAACGGCCGCTGGGGCTTTGTACGTCTTGTCCCGTATACAGAGTAACGCGGTTACGGCCATTTTCCTTTGACATATACAGCGCCTTGTCCGCGCGGGCAATGAGTTCCTGCGGCGGAAGCGGATCCGCGGGAGTGGAAAACGCGCAGCCCAGGCTGATCGTAATAGAAAGATACCTGTCCCCGTACTGGACGCGAAGGCTCTCCACCGCGCGGCGAAGCCGTTCCGCGATTTCCAAAGCGGTAGGCATGTGCGTGCCAGGAAGAAGCAAAATAAACTCCTCGCCCCCGAAACGGGAAAGAATATCCTCGATACGCAGTTTTTCCTTCATATTTTCCGCAAGTTTTTGCAGAACAAGGTCTCCAGCAAGATGACCGTGGGTATCGTTAAGACTCTTAAAAAAATCAATATCCATAAGGAGGACGGCGGTTTCGCTTTTGTAACGCCGCCCCCGGAAAAGCTCCTCCTCAAGACGGCGCATGAAATAAGCATGATTAAAAAGCCCCGTCTTCAAATCCGTAATGGAACTGCGGTGATGCAGGGTATTTTGCAGACACACAGAAAAAAACGGAATAAAACGGTTCAGATATGAAATCTCACCCTCCGTATACGCGTCGTTTGTTACCTTATCGCTAAAAAGAACAAAACCAAAAACACCCTCCAGCCCCTTCATCGGAACAATGATATTCGGCCTATACTCCCCCAGACTCTCAATCAGCGAATCCGAAAACCGCCCCCTCTCCCGGGCAAAAAGAAAATGACTCTCGTCCTCCGGCAAACACTCCTTCAACCCATTGTACCAGCACACCGGCTGCGCCACAGCAGCCGCGCTCAAACGGCGGAAATAATAAACCTCAGGATTAAAATTCGCCGAAACCTCAAAAACAAACAGCAAATGTTCAGGAACGAATTTCTCAAAAATACGGGAAATCGCGAACTCAATAAGCCCGTCCGCCGTCTGAACCTTCAAAAGCTGCACAGCGTCACCCAAAACCTGCTCAATATTAAAAATACTCTTCTCAAGCCCGCTCAAGTAATCCCAAATCCCAATCCGCTTCAGCTCATTATAATATTTCAAATAATCATTAACCGACGTTTTCCATTCTCCTCCACGCGGACTTTACTATACAATACCATTCCAAAAAGGAAAAGCCCCGGTTCCACACAGCCGGAATACACACAGGAATTTTTCCCCCCATGAATTTGGGCGCATTTGTTTGCCCGCTTGCGCGGGCAAACAAACCGGGCTATCCGCTCCAATCTTTTTTACCGCTACGCGGTAAAAAAGGATTTCCGCTGCAATCCCTCGCGCACGCACAGCGGCTAACCAA
>JAISAF010000182.1 GCA_031266855.1 Spirochaetales bacterium | reverse complement strand
TAGCAATTTCGCGGCATAGTTCTGAGCTGCCGCTCAAAATTGCGTCCGGCTGGTTATGGGCAGGTAATTGCCAAAGGCAATTACCTGCCCCCTGAATTGCCGCTGGCAATTCAGGGGCCGTATTCTGATCTGCCGCTCGCTGGTGTGCGCGCAAGGGATTGGAGGGATGCGAAGCAGCCACGCCGCAGGCGGGGCCGGAGCGATAGCGGAGTCCCGCAAAGCCCGGTTTTTTTGGGCGTGCGAAGCACGCCCAAAAAAATGCGCCCTCTTTTCAGGTTTCCATCATCGCGGTAAGTTTTCTGTACGCGGCGTTTACCGCTTCCAGCAGCGCGGGATTCTGTTCGCCGCCCAGCTCGTCGGCAAGGGCTTCAAGGCCCGCGAGGCTTGTCTCCAGCGCGCCCGCGAAACTCCTGGCGGTCTTGAACCAGTAGCGGCCCGCGCCGTCGGTGTGCAGGGCAAGCAAACCGAAGAGCTTCCCGCCTTTTTTCAGACGGGCGAGTTTCAGGATAAATCCAAGATTTTCCACCAGGGCGGAGCGGCCCCCAAAGGAATCGAAATTCTTTCTGCGCGGCCACTCGTGCCTGATATCGGTTTCAGGATTCACAAAGCGGGCGGCGCGCAGCAGCGTAGGAAGATTTTCGCCGCTGCCGATTTCGTATTTATTATAAATAATTTTCCCGCGAAGACCCGCGAAGGTCTGCGGCATAGACGGCGTCTGCGAGGCAAGCCAGGCAATGTCCTGCCAGGGCAGAATAACAATCTTCTTTTTCCCCTTCCAGGGCTTCAATTCAAAAATCCTGCCGCCGATAGTAATCTGCCAGGCCGTGTCCTTTTGCTCCCGGTCTCTGTCCCGGCCGCGTTTCCCGCCCTTCTGCGGCGCCTCCCGCGCCGGCGCCCCGTCCGTATCCGCGTCCTGACGGAATTCCTGCCGCCCGAAACGCTCCGCAAGAGCGGGGGAAATATCGCCCAGCCAGGTTTTTTCAAGCGGCGAAACCGATCTCGCGTACATCCGCGAAGTACGCACGATTTCCCCCGCCACAATATAACGCGGACTGTCGCGGAACATAACCGAACCCGGATGAATCAGTATCCTTTCGGCAGTCAGGCTGCGGTACACGCCGCGGCCGCTTCTGGCGCAAACAAACTGGATAAGCCCGCGCGCCACCGCCGAAAGGTAATTCCTGACCGGGCCGCCCGATGAAACAGGAATCCCCATATCGCCAACAATAAGAGCAAGCTGTTCCCGGACATTCCTGATCTCGGACATGATGCGCTCGTCAAGATAATGCTGTTCACAGAATTTATCCTTGCGCTCAGCCGCCTCGTAAGCGCGGAAGATTTTCAAATACGACACAAAATCCCCCGCGCTGTCGCGGAAGGTGTGATGGGCCTTGCGCGCGGCAATCTCCTCGCCCTGGGGCAAAAGAAAAGGGGAGTTACCCGTCAGAAAACTCGCGGCGATAAGAGTCTCGTCAATAACGTCTGGATAGCGCATAATGGCTTCGACTATCATCCGCGAATGCCGGGGAATAAGCGGAAAGTTCACCATAAGTTTTCCCGTAGACGAAAGCGTGCGATCCTTATCCAGCGCGTCCAGCAAAAAAAGAGTCTCCACCGCGCTCAGGATACCCGGCTTCTCCGGCGGCGAAATAAAATCAAAAGACTCAAAGCCCGTAATACCGATCTCCGCCATACGCAAAACAACCTCGGAAAGATCCGTACGGAAAATCTCCTCTGTAGTATACAAAGGCCGCGCCTCAAAATCCTTTTTGGAATACAAACGGTAACAGCTCCCCGGCTGAGTCCTGCCCGCGCGGCCCTTACGCTGATTGCAGGAGGACTTTGAAATAGGCCCTTCCACAAGACTAGAAGTGTAGCTGCGCGGATTATAATAATTGAGCTTCGCAAAACCGCTGTCAATCACCGAAGTAATGCCATTAATCGTAACGCTCGTCTCCGCGATATTCGTCGCAATAATAACCTTGGTCTTCCCCCTCGGCGTAGGAATAAAAACCAGCTCCTGCTCCTCCTTGGAAAGACGCGAATACAAAGGCATAATCATCAGCTTGCGGCGGAAATCCGTAGCCTGCAAAACAGCCGCGCAGTCCTTAATCTGTTTTTCCCCAGCGAGAAACACAAGAATATCCCCGCCCCGCCTGTCCGACACAACGCGCCCCGCAATCTCCACGATTTTACGCAGCACAGCCTCGTCCCTTTCCCTCACATCCTTCGACTCCTGCGCCTGAGACGGAACATCGTAAATAAGCGACACCGGAAACATCTGCGTATCAATACGCACAACCGGGCACGCGCCAAAATATTCCGAAAAAACCTCAGCGTTAATCGTCGCCGAAGAAATAATAACCTTAAAATCGCCACGCGCCTCAAGCACACGCTTCAACAGCCCCAAAATAAAATCAATATTCAAACTCCGCTCATGCGCCTCATCAACGATAATAACGCTATACTGCGACAAAAGCGGATCGCCCTTTATCTCCTGCAAAAGAGTACCATCAGTCATAATCTTAATACGCGTCGAAAGATTTGTCTTATCCTCAAAACGCATCTTATAACCCACAAGCCCCGGCACCGAAGTCTTCGTCTGCCGCGCGATATAATCGCTCACCGAAAGCGCCGCAATACGCCGCGGCTGCGTAACACCAATAACACCCTGCACCGAATACGCCGCCTCATGCAGAATCAGCGGAAGCTGCGTCGTCTTCCCCGACCCCGTCGGACTCTCCACAACAATAACCTGGTTCTGCTCCAAAGCCTTCAAAATGCGCTCCCTCTGCGCATACACCGGAAGTTTCAGCGGATTTATTTTTGAACTCATTATGCCCCAAGTATAGCACATTACAAACACACAGGCTATTCTCCCAAAGGCAGCGGCAGGTATTTTTTTCAGATTTATAATAGCGCATTTTTTTGCCCGCTCACGCGGGCAAAAAAACCGGGCTTTCCGCTCCAAGTCCTCGGTCCGCCTGCGGCGGGCCTGTGGGCTTTCCGCTACAATCCCTTGCGCCGCCCAGCGGCTGACTGTAGCCATAAAACCAGGCCCGCAAAATTGCGTAAGCAATTTTGCGACCAGCTCCCGCTCGGCGTAGTCTCCAGACTACGCCGGGGTTAGAAGCAAGCGTCCACGCTTGCGGCCTTGCCACAAGACCCCGGCGGTGAGCCGGTGATACGTGCGCAGCGCTTCGCGCTGCACACGGCGGTAAACCCCGCGATTTTGCGTCGCAAAATCGCGGCCGCCTGGTTCCAGGCGCATAATTGCCTGTGGCAATTATGCGCCCCCGGAATTGCCTCACGGCAATTCCGGGCCTGATCCTGAGCCGCCACTCACAGCGTGGCAATCATCAGCGCCTTGATAGTATGCTTGCGGTTTTCCGCCTCCTCCCAGGCGCGGGAAGCCGGGCCGTCAATCACATCAGGCGTTACCTCGTTCCCCTTCACCGCCGGAAGGCAGTGAAGGAAAACCGTATCCGCCCTGCCGGTTTTCGCCATCAACGCGGCGTTGACCTGATAGGAGGCCAGCAGCTTCATCCGCTCCGCGGCGCCGGCCTCCTCGCCCATAGACACCCACACATCGGTATAAACCGCTTCCGCGCCGGAAAGTTCCGCGCCTATCTCATCCGTTACGGTGATCTTCGCGCCGGAACTTTCCGCGAAACCCCGGCAGCGCTCCAGAAGCCCCTCATCGGGAAAAAGGCTTTTCGGGGAAATGATGGAATAGCTGACCCCCATTTTGGAACAGCCCGTCATCAGCGCCCGCGCCACATTGTTGCGCCCGTCCCCCACAAAAACCAGTTTTGTCCCGCACAGCTTCCCGAATTCCTCTTCTATGGTCATAAGATCCGCCAGCACCTGGGTAGGATGATCGGTATCCGTTAAACCATTGTACACAGGAACGCCGGAATATTTCGCCAGGGCTTCCGCGGTTTCCTGTTTGAAACCCCGGAACTGTATCGCGTCAAACATACGGCCCAGAACGCGCGCCGTATCCTCAACGCTTTCCTTCGCGCCAAGCTGAATATCCTGCGTTGACAGGAAAACCGGATGTCCGCCTTCCTCTCCAAAAGCGGTCTCAAAGGCGCAGCGGGTACGGGTGGAACGCTTTTCAAATATCAGCGCGATGGTTTTGCCCTCAAAACGCCGGGGCATCCGGCCCGCCGCCCTGCTCTCCTTTTTAACCGTATGAGACAAATCAAGAAGATACCGGATCTCCTCCGGCGAAAAATCCGCCAGCGACAAAAGGGATTTCCCCTTCCAGGGATTATGCATAAGCGCCTCCTTTGTATGATACGGCCTCTACTGTATAAAAATAAAAGAACTGTGGGAAGACAGGCAGGGCATCGCCGTTTACTTTTTGGCACATCTTTTGCAACACAGCCGCAAAAAACCTATACGACCGTCTCTCCTAAAAGGAGAACTCATAAACATAGAAATTTTTAGAGCTTTCCGTATAGACAAACTTTTTTTTTTCTGATACCTTATAGTTGTTGTAATATATATGGCGCCGTACCCAAGTGGTAAGGGAGAGGTCTGCAAAACCTTTATGCAGCGGTTCGAATCCGCTCGGCGCCTTTAGTTCGGTTCATAATTCTTTCCGCGAAGCTCCAGCCTCCGCGCCCTGTGTGATTTTCAGCCGCCTGTTCGGGCGATATACGCCGCCGCGTTTTCAAAAAGTTTCCGGCCGGAAGGTTCTGACCCGCCGCCCCGCGTCCAGAGGGGGTGGTTTTCCGGGAACAGGCTGGCTTCGGGGTGGGGCATCATGCCAAGGATTCGTCCGGTTTCATCGGTTATACCCGCAATGTCCATTTCCGAGCCATTGGGATTCAGCCCATTGTAATAAATGGCGATAAGATTTTTGTTTTTGATTTTTTCCAGGACTTCCGGCGAGGCGGTAATAAAACGGCCTTCGCCGTGGCGGATGGGATAGTGTGTGGGACTAAGCCCCCTAATCCAGGGCGAAGGATTCGCCTCGTTATAGCGAAGGGAAACCCACTGATCCGTAAACAGGCCGGAATCGTTATGGATAAGGGAAACTTCCTGGGTAAAATCCCCGCCGAAGTTCGGCAGGATTCCCATTTTGACAAGAATCTGGAAGCCGTTACAAATGCCGAGGATAAGTTTCCCGTCACGGACAAAAGCCTCCAGTTCATTTTTCAGGCGGCGCTTTACCAGATAGGCTAAAACCCTGCCGGACCCAAGATGATCGCCGAAGGAAAAACCTCCGGGAAAAGCCAGAATATCACAGGAGGCCAGAAGAGCCGGATTTTCCAGAATGCCGGACAGATGAATGCGTTCAGGATTTGTCCCGGCAAGCCGGAAAGCCTCCGCGAGTTCCCTGTCGGCATT
Organism: Spirochaetales bacterium; assembly: GCA_031266855.1. Taxonomy (GTDB): domain Bacteria; phylum Spirochaetota; class Spirochaetia; order DTKZ01; family DTKZ01; genus JAISAF01. Next base: position 2,663 of record JAISAF010000182.1, on the reverse strand, counting down.
GATGCCATAACCTGTCAAAATGATTGTTCGCACAAACGGCAGTATAGAGTTTTTTGAAAAAAATTACCAGCGATCGGCAGCTTGAGAGCCTGCCCCCGGAATTGCCAAAGGCAATTCCGGGGGCAGCTAATTGCCAGCGGCAATTATGCGCATGCAACCCGTCGCCCGCAATTTTGCTCCGCAAAATTGCGGGCTTTGTCACCGGGCGCGAAGTGTAGCGGCTAACCAGTCCGTAAAAACAGGCCCGCACAATTATGTGTGCAAAGTATACATAATTGTGCGGCCAGCAAGTGCCCCGCGATTTTGCGAATCAAAATCGCGGGCCTTTCCGCCGTGCGCAGCACGGCGGAAAGGCGGTGTTATACGCACCACGTTTTTTTGCGAAGCAAAATCGCGTACCCGGTTCCAGGCGACCGGGCTGGCCCGCGGCCCGTGTTAGCCGCTATGCGCGCGCCAGGGATTGGAGGGATGCGAAGCAGCCACAGCGCTTCGCGCTGGGGCCGTAGCGATAGCGGAGTCCCGCAAAGCCCGGCCCCGCCGGGACGGCGGGGAGGCGCCCTAAAAAAATACTGATACCGCTATGCCGGGGGGAATCCTGCCCATCTTCCCAATAGGAGTCCGTGTCTGTAAAATATGCTTTGTAATCATACCGCGCTGATTACCGGGTTTTGTCTGGTAGCGCCGCGAAAAACGCGGGCGGAAATTGCGAAGGGGAGTTATATTTAAATATATGAATAAAGCCGGGGGCCGGATGGAACTTTCTGCCGGGGATGTCAGCGATGTCAGCCGGGGTTCTGTAGAAGAACTGCGCGGGGCGGCGGCCCGTTTTCCTGAAAGTCCGGGGGTCTATTTGATGAAGGACCTACAGGGCGCGGTAATCTATGTGGGCAAGGCGAAGAGTTTGAAAAACCGTGTGCGTTCATATTTTGCGGCTAACCGCGATGTCAAAACACGGACTCTTGTGCGGAAAATTGGTTCCATTGAATATATCGTAACGGGGAATGAATACGAGGCGCTGCTTCTGGAAAATACGCTGATCAAGAAGTATACGCCGCGTTACAATATCAATTTGAAGGATGGGAAGTCCTATCCTGTTATTCGCATTACCGCGGAGGACTATCCGCGTATTTTCCGTACGCGGCGTATGATTTACGACGGGTCGCAGTACTTCGGCCCTTACCCTGATGTAACAAGCCTTGATATGTATCTTGGCCTTATCGAAAAACTATTTCCGCTGCGTATCTGCCGGGGGCCTTTGAAGAAGCGGGAACATCCCTGCCTGTACTACCATATCGGGCGCTGCGCCGCGCCCTGCGCCGGGAAGATAAGCAGGGAACAGTACGCCGCGGGGCTTCGGGAAATCCGCGGGCTTCTTTCCGGCGAAACCGAGGGGCTTATTGTCCGGCTTACCGGGGATATGCATGAAAGCGCGCGGCGCCTTGATTTTGAGAACGCGGCGCGCCTGCGGGATTTGATTCGGGTGATCGGGAATCTCGACCGGGGTCAGAAGGTGGTGGACTTTGATGTGGAAAGCCGCGACTACGCTGACTGGGCGGCGCAGGACGGCCTGTGCACTTTTGTTGTGTTCCAGATGCGCGGGGGAAAACTTCTGGGGCGGGATGTTTTCCGCACGGTTCTTTACGGATCCAGCGAAAGCGCTGTGGAGCAGTTTTTTGTACAATACTATCAGGATGCTTCGCGGCTTCCCGCAGCGCTGTACCTGCGCGAAGTCCCTTCGGAATGGAGCATTCCCGAATATTTTTCGCGGGAATTAAAAAAGGAAGTGCGCTGCCTTGCCGCTTCGGACAGGCGGGATACTTCGGTATTAAATATGGTGCGGGAAAACGCTGTTCACGATCTGCGGCGGCGCATACACGAGCGGGGCAATATTCCCGCGCTGGAAGACTTGAAAAGCCTTTTGAAACTGCCGGGAGTGCCTCTTCGCATCGAAGGTTTTGATATTGCCCAGCTTTCGGGCAGGTATCCCGTGGCTTCGATGGTATCGTTTTACCGGGGAACGCCGGACAAAAAATCATACAGGAGTTTTCATATAAAAACCCTAAACGGGGCTATTGACGATTTTGAGTCTGTCCGCGAAGTGGTGGCGCGCCGCTATACCCGTGTGAAAAACGAAAAAAAGGACAAGCCCGATCTTGTCCTGATCGACGGCGGCAAGGGGCAGGTAAGCGCGGCGCGGGGAATCCTTGACGCCCTTGATTTGAAAGATATTCCTGTTATTGGCCTCGCCAAAAAGAATGAGGAAATCTTTCTCCCTGGAAAGAAGAATCCTGTCATCCTGCCCGAAGGCTCCCCCGCCCTGCGAATCCTCCAGGCTGTGCGGGACGAAGCCCACCGTTTCGCGACGGGTTTTAACCAGCGTCTGCGGCGCAAAACCCTGTCTCTTGAACGGCTTACTTCCGTACCCGGCATCGGCGAAAAACGGGGCCGCAGGCTTCTGGAACATTTCGGTTCCGCCGATGGAATCGCGGCGGCTTCCGGCAGCGACATCGCGAAAGCTGCGGGGCTAAGCATGGCTGTGGCCCAGGCGCTTAAGGAACGGCTTCAAAAGAGGAAAGATAAGGAAGACCAGCCCGGTTAGCTTACACGTATTAAATCCGGGCGCCTTTTTTGCGGCTACGCCGCAAAAAACCGGGCTTTCCGCT
>JAISAF010000181.1 GCA_031266855.1 Spirochaetales bacterium | reverse complement strand
TGCCTATTCTATTGACATAGTTTAGTACTGCATCATAATTATGTTTTTTAAATTTGAAAATTACTTTTTTAGAATTTCCTAAATTTATATCTATATTATTAATCAACCATTTTTCATATTCTTTTGGTACAGTTAACCCTGATTTAAAACAGGATAAATCAATCTTCTTATAATATTCCCACATAATTCCACTCTCCGTTTCTATAATTTCTTATTTTAAAGTTTTTGTCAAGTTATTTTTTTTAAAAAATTTGGTACAAATTCCGCATCACCCTCTGTTTATGTATTACATTTATTCTACCGCTTCGCTGCGCGCTTGGTGACAGACCCCGCAATTTTGCGGGGTTGCTTTTTGGCATTGGGTTAGCCGCTGGGCGGCGCAAGGGATTGCAGCGAAAAGCCCACAGGATTTGCATGAGCAAATCCGAGGACTTGGAGCGGAAAGCCCGGTTTTTTTGTGTTGCGCGCGAAGGCGCACAACACAAAAAAATGCGCCTGCAGACGGTCGCTTTCCGATAGGAAACTTATTATATGGCCGCTAACGCGGCCCCGGAATGCGCCCAAGGGTTTTCATGCCGCCTGGATACTACAGTCCCAGTTCATGCAGGGAAAGAATCTGCAAGGCTATGCCGGGCTGTTCAGACGGAACCGCTACCCTGGCGATGATTTCATACGCAAAGCTCTGTTCAAGATTCGCCGCGAATTCCATCCAGGCCGGTACAATGCCCAAAAGGACTTTCTGGTCATCATAGCCCGCTAGAAAATCCAGATTTATCCGCTGGTCGGAAATGATGATATTCGAAATCCTCCCTTTCCAGCGGACAAAACAGCCGTTGTACAGAAGGGGATCCTTCATAACATCCTGATACGTAAAGGAGCCGGAAAAATCGGCGAATGTCGGCGTTCTGATAAAGGGAAGAAGAGTCCTGACTTTATTTTTTATATTCCCGCCCGCGTTCGACAGCAGAAGACGGTTTATTTCCCTGCGGGCAAGGTTGTCCTCGTATATATCCAAAAGGTCTTTGATTTTGTCAAAGAGTACGCGAACCTCCTGTTCGCTGAGCATATTTGCCGCGCGGTTTTCCCTGTCAATGATAAGGTCGTCGCTTTCAATCCTGATAGCGGCGATATCAGGACGCCGGGGTTCCGGTTTTTCGGAAAGCCGCTGCCACACAATGAATCCCACGGGGATCAGCAGGAACAGGGCAATGAGGATTCCGGTAAGCCGTTTCAACCAGCCGGGCGCGTAAAAACCGGGCGACGGGACAAGGGCAAGATCCTTTCTGTCCTGAAAAAGCCGTTCAATACCTTCCCCGCCGTCTTCCGTACTGGAGATTTTCCGCACGGTTTCAAGTCCCAGACGGGCATAGCGGTTTTTCGGATCATCCTCAAGAATTTCAAGCCAGATGCGCAGGCTTTCCTGGGTTTCGTCGCGGCGCAGATGAACAACAGCCAGCCCAAGCTGGGCGTTTGTCTGCCGGTAATCAAGGTCGATACAGCGCCGGAAATAGGTAATGGCGGTTCCGTAGTCCCCGGTATACAGGCAGGACATTCCCAGAAGATAAAAGTATTTCACGTTTTCCCGGTACGCGGGAATCTGAGGTTCCAGAATACGGATTACCTGGGCGAATTTTCTTTCTTTGTAAAGCCGCGCCGCCCGCGCGAGGGCCGTTTTTTTTCTTCCGGCCGGAACACTCTTCATGCAAACTCTGCCAGCACGCTAATTTTTCCCCTCATATTTGGAGATAAGCTGATCAAGATACTCTTCCTTGAGTTTCAACGCCTGCTCGCGCGCGGAAAGTATCTGCATACGGCCTTCAAATTCAGGATCCGTAAGCGCCGCCGGAGTACCAGCGGACCTGATTGCCTTCTGGGCTTCAAGTTCGGCCCGCAAAACCCGGTTCTCCTCGGACAGCTTCAGTACCTGACCATGCACATCATCGGTATTCAAGGCCGCGATCTGCCTTTGATATGATGATACAATTTCCGTGTAGGTTTTTTCAAGATTCGCCCTGGCATCAACGGATTTCAGGTATTCCTCGTGGCTCCATTTCAGAAGCTTCAGCAGTTCTTCCTCGCGGTACTTCAAACCAATAAGGGAATTACGGTAACGGGCTGTTTCCACACGGGAACTCGTGGGATACTGAGTAATAACCGTCGAAAACATTTTTTCCGCGGGAAGAAGATTCCCCACAGCAAAAAGCGATTCACCCATCCAGAAATAAGCGTTCGGCACATATTCGGATTCAGGATAGCGGGTGATAAAAGTCTGAAACGCGGCAATAGCCGAATCGTAGTCCTTCTGACCATACAGAATCCTCCCCCGCTCGTAAAACGCCTCGGAGAAATACGGGCTTCTGGAAAAATTCGCCACAAAATGCTCAAGATAATTTGAAGCATCCTCATAGCGCTCAAGCGCGCTCAGGGATTTTGCCAGCCAGAAATAAGCATTTCCCTTTTCCGTGGACGCCTCCTCTTCCGTCAAAACGCGGAAGGCATTCGCGGCGTTCCCAAAATCCGATTTTTTATACAATTCGATTCCCCGGTGCAGCTTGGACCGCGGCGACTCCTGCGCGAAGACACCCGCCGTCAGACACAGCACGCAGAATATAGCAATTTTCACTACTTTGTTCATTATGGCTCTCCCTGTATTGATTTTCGACCGCTGGACGGACTTGCTAAACAGTTTTTGGAAACTCATGTGGGGGAAGTCTCCCCCTCGCTCCAGCCCCCTTGCGGGGTCTTCCGCTACCCCCTCTGCGGGGGACACCCCCGCAACGCCCCCGGGCTTTTACAAATAAAAAAAATTCACCGCGAAGTCAAAGAAGTCGAAAAGGCGCCAGGTACGTTTTTTGATAGCGCATAATAAAATATTGCGCTATTATATGAAATGTAAAAAAATGCCTGGCACCACATATCCCTTGCTGATTTTTGCGTTTTTTAGTATAACCTTGCTAAGAGCCTGTTCACTATCTGGAAAAACCTCTGCGCGCGCAAGGGGGCTGGTCGCAAAATTGCGTACGCAATTTTGCTGCTCGCCCATGCGTCCTGGCTGGCCCGCGAATTTGCGTTTTGCAAATTCGCTCGCTGCGCGGCGCAAGGGATTGCAGCGGAAAGCCCACAGGATTTGCATTAGCAAATCCGAGGACTTGGAGCGGAAAGCCCGGTTTTTGGCGCTTTGCGCCAAAAATGCGCCCGGATTCTGATATAAAGATGTTGAACAGGCTCTAAAAAGTCTAAATTAGGAGTCAAAAATGAAGTATGTGTTGGTTTTGATTTTCGCTTTGTTTGCCATGCCCTGTACGGCGCAGTCCGCGGGGGAGGTTTCGGCGGAAATTATTGTGTACCGCCTGCCGGATCCTGAACGGCTCTATATATACCGCAACGGCAGCGTGGTGTATGACGCGGTGATTCCTGAAAACGGGATCATACGGAATACCTTTATACTTCCTGAAAATATTCAGCTTGACAGCCTGACTATTTCCCAGGCCGGAAGGCGTATCTACTCCTATTCCACCCAAATCGGCGAAGTGCTGGTTATGCTGCGAAGCGGGGAGAGGCCGGATTTGGTACGGGTGCTCCAGATACACATACCTGACGTGGCTCCCGGCGTTCCTCTTGAGGTAAAGTACGGGGTGAGGAATTCCGGTCTGAGCTGGGATTTTATTCTGGATATGGAAATAGCAGAGCAGAATCTTCTGGAATGCGCACTGGTGGCGGCGATAAAGACGGAGCGGGAGCTTCCCGGTACTACGCAGTCGATTCTTGCCCGGCGGCCCGAAATCATCCTTGCCTCGTCCCGGAACATACTTCTTGAGGATACGGGGACTATGTTTGATTTGGGGAGGCCGGTTGTAGAGGCAAACCGGCGTATGCTGATCAAACTTGACGAGGGCAAAACGCCTTACCGCCTTGTGTACTTGTGGGACGCAAACAGGAGGGAACGTCCCGCCGTGTATCTGCGGGCGCCCATGCCTTTTAAGACCATGGCGGAACGGGTCCAGCCCTACCTTAATTCATCAGGCCTGAGCGTTGCCTCGCTCTCCGCCATCAACATAAGCCCTGACCGGAGCTTTGATTTTTATATCGGCGAGCAGCCTAATATCGTTACTTATAAGTCCGTAACCACCGCCGAATATCCCGAACGGGAGAATCTGCCCTTTACCCATGCCCTTGAATACCGCGTTACCAATCAGCTTAACAGGGGGGTCTCAATTGAGGTTTCCGTACCTGTAACCTACGGCGAAAAGCACAGAACCGAATATCATTTTACCAAATCCCCCGATGAACGGCTCGGGGATCAGATGGTATGGAAATATGATCTTGCTCCGGGGGCACAGGCGAAAGTGGAATTCAGCTTTGATTCCGAGAGCAAGAGCAGCCCTCTTTATTCTCAGTTTGATTATAACGAGGGGGGAAGATAGCACGATTAACAAGTTAAGAAAATATGTGCGCATTTTTGGCGCTCCCGCGCCAAAAACCGGGCTTTCCGCTCCAAGTCCTCGGAAGCGCCGATGCGCTTCCTGTGGGCTTTCCGCTACAATCCCTTGCGCAGCGGCAGCTCAGAATAAGGCCACGGAATTGCCAGTGGCAATTCCGTTGACAGCGGGAAGATAGGGCCGTCCCTTGAAAAAACTGTTCGTCTGGATTATCGTCCTCGTTCTCCTTGGGGAGTTTGCCGCGGCCCAGGGCGGGAAGAAGATACCTCTTCTTATTTCGGATCATCACGGGGATCACGCCCTATGGCTGTACCGCCAGGGTGGTTATGAAAAGAAGGACATGATCCTCCTGGACGCTCACGGGGACGCGGAAAGAAACCCTCAATACCACGTTATTCGGGAATCCTTTGGATGGGACGCCGGGGAAGCGGACAGGCATATTGGCAACCACAACTGGATTCACCCGCTTAGCCCGGCGCCTCTTGATTCCCTTCTCTGGATAAGCAAAATTTCCCAAAGTCCCGAACCCCAAAGGGCTTTGGGCTTTCTGCGTTCGGCTGCTTCATGGGGAATGGGGAAGGCGGGCTGCATCAACCTGAACGAACTTGAGTTTTCCGGGCAGGGGGATAGCGCCGCGAGTCTTTTTGTTTCGATAGATTTGGATTTTTTCTATGCCGAGGACTATACGCCCAGCCGGGTTCCTGAGGTTTTTGAGAAACTCTGGGAATATTCCCGCGGCCGGACAGGCAGGGTTCTGTGGGCCATCTGCCTTTCCCGTGCGTGGCTCCCCGATGACGATTATGCCTGGGAGCTTCTTGAGCAAAGCCTCAAATGGCTTATCCCCCGAACCGAATTCGAGGTTCCCGAAATAAGCCTCTTCAGTTCCCGCCGTTATGACATGAGCAGGAGGGCCGAAGCCTTTCGGGCCGAGGGCAGGGAACCGCCGGGTTTTTACCAAAGAGAAGCGGACATGCCCGATTCGGTACGCACGCTTCTTCTGGAGATCGGGAACCGGAGGAAATGAAGAATTTTTACCGCGAAGTCGAAAAAGGCGAAGAGGGAAAGAGATAAAACACTTCATTTATTTGACTTCCGAGACTTTAGCGGTGAGAGTTCTTTGTAGAATTTTTCTCATATTGTATAATAAAATAGACAATAAACCGCGAAGTCTCTGAAAATCACTATAGATTAGTCTCTGAGTCGCGCGAGAGATTCGGGAGGCGCGACAGCGCCCGCTACAATCCGCCCAGGGATTTTCAAGATTTTGAACAGGCTCTAAGGTTTATCAGTATCGGGCCGTGTTACGTTCCGGCTGTATATGACGTTTTGGCGGCCCGGATAAGGGCTTTGCGCAGCAAAGACCAGGGCCGACAAAATGTGGGTGGAGTGAGCCGTGGGA
>JAISAF010000358.1 GCA_031266855.1 Spirochaetales bacterium | reverse complement strand
AAAGCGCACAGCACGGGGCTTTGCCGAAGGCAAAGCCCCGCGATTTTGCTTCGCAAAATCGCGCCGCCGCGCGGCGTTCTTCGTGGGTTCCGGGGGCGATAGCCCCCGGCGAAGGGGGGGCCGCGCAACCGTGTGCGCGGCAGGGGGAAGGCTTTCCCCCTATTGCTGTAAAATATTTCTACAGCCCCAGGGCCTTCTCCCAGTCGAAGTACAGGGTCAGGTAGTCGTAGACGGAATTGTAATAGGCAAGCTGGGCCTCTTCCAGACGTACCGCGGCGGTGTTTACCTCAAGCTGGGTCGCCATGCCGTTCGCGAGGGACAGGCGCACAAGCCTGTAGGCTTTGTCCGCTGTTTCGGATGTTATTTTTGAAGAGCCGATGCGCTCCCAGGATTCCCGGAGGGAGAGGTACAGACGGGTTATTTCCGCCTGGATGAAGTCGCGCATTTTGGCAAGCTCCGTGTCGTGTTTTCGCAGGTTGATTTTTTCGATTTCAAGCTGGCTCCTGCGCGCGCCGCCAGTGTATACGGGAAGGGCGATTTTTACGCCGAGTTGCAGGACATCCGTATGGGTGTCCATTAATTTGGCCTGATCGCCGCGGCCCTGCCGGGAAAGGCCCAGGGACGCGGATATGGTCGGAAAGAAATCGGCCAGCGCCAGATCGATGGAAATGTCCGCGAGATCCCGCTGCTGCAAAAGGAACTGGTAGTCGGTTCTGCGGGAGTAGCTTTCCTCCGGGGAGACTTCCTGTGGCAACTGCGGGAAACTGTCCAGGGGGGTTGTCAGCGCTATGGGATCGCCCAGTTCAATGTCCGCGAGGGTCTTGATCTGAATCAGGGCGTTTTCCAGGTCGCGCCGCGCCTGTGTTACGGCGGGAACGCTCTGCTGCCAGGCGACTTCGGCGAGGAGCATGTCAAGCTCCCGCGCCATGCCCGCTTCGTACTGTTTTCTCATGTCTTCGTAGGCCGCCTGGTTGTTTTTTTCCGAGGCTTCCCGGACAGAGAGCATTTCGCGCAGGAGAACCGCGCCAAAGTACGCTTTTCTGGCCGCGTTCGTAATCTGCCGTTTTGCCTCGGTGTACGCGGTTCCGTAGAGGTCCCGGTACTGCCTGCTTGCCCGCAGGGCCGCGATGGCCTTCATATTAAAGACATTCTGTTCCACACCCAGGCCCAGGGACAGTTCGTTGTCCGTATTGGTTCTCATATCCTGGCGTATGAGCGGATACAGCGGCGAGGCACCGCCAGTTGACGTAGTGGAAGCTCCTATCGGCGTGGACTGTTCTATGTCCCACAGGTTGCGGGTATAACCCGCCTGTACGCCGATCGTGGGCAGGAGGGCAGAGCGCGCCTGAGTAACCGTAACATCGGCCTTCTCCACATCCTGCCTGCTTAAAATCAAATCCTTACTGAACTTTTCCACGCGGGCAAGGTAATCCTCAAGGGAATAGTCTTCCGCGACCGCTGCCGCCGCGACAATACACAGCATCAAAATTAAAAAAGGCTTTTTTATATGCCACATGTTTTTTATATACTTCATGCGGGAGTCTCCTCTATAACGCGCTTTTTCAGTTGTTTGCGCGCGAAAATATATTCAATCGCGGGAATAATAAACAGGGTAAGAACGGTGGAAGACAAAATGCCTCCTATACTTACAATACCCATAGCCTGCCGCATTTCCGCGCCCGAAGAACCAATGGCCAGGGCCATTGGGAGCATGCCCAGAACCGTCGCGATGTTGGACATAAGAATAGGCTTGAGTTTTCGGGGGCCGGCAATGATAAGAGCTTCTTTTACCGACAGTCCCTCGCGCCGCAGCAGATTCATATAGTCAAGGATCAGGATGGCGTTGTTGACGACTATACCCACAAGCATAATGATTGCCAGCATGGAAGCCATGTTCATACTGGTATTAGTAAGAAGAATGATAGCGATAATGCCGATAAAGGCAAGCGGAACCGTCGCCAGAATAAGCAGGGGCTGAACAAAACTTTCCAGAATGGCCGCCAGAAGCATGTAGGTAAGAACAACCGCTATGACGAAAACCCGCCCCATGTCCTGCATGGTTTCCAGAAGCATACGGGCGTTGCCCCCCCAGGAGAGTTTGTAGCCTGTGGGAAAGTTCGTCGAAGCCGCGATTTCGTTGACGATGGTCTGGGCGCTGCCCTGGGGAAATCCCGGAAGCAGGTACGAAGAGATCGTGATGGTTTTGAACTTGTCAACGCGGGTAATCAGGTTAAAGCCCGTGGTAAAATCTATATCCGCGAAGTAGGAAATGGGCCGCGGCCCGCTGGGCGTCATAACGGGAATGCTCGCCAGGTCTTCGTATGTCAAAAGGGCGGAGTCCTTAAACACAACCCTGATATCGTACTCGTTCCCCGCGTCCTTATATTTTGTCGCCTCGATTCCCTCCACCGCCCCGCGCAGGGTAAGAGCCAAAGCGTAAACCGAAATGCCCTCCTCGGACAGTTTTTTCCTGTCAGGTTTCATGGTAATTTCCGGCTTCCCCGGGCGGCTTGATTTGTCGATATTGATGAAGCCCGGCACCTGATGCATCTTTTCGATAAATCCGGCGGCAAGTTCCTCAAGCGCGTCCATGTCCTGCCCCTGGAGGTAGAAGCTCACAGGCGCCTGCCCGCCCCCGCCGAAGGCCGAAGACGCGTTGACCTTGATATCCGCGTTGGGAATATCCGCAAGAGTGCGGGTCATTTCCGCGGCGATAATAACGTTGGATTTATCGCGGTATTCCCTGTCGGTCAGCTTGATCTGCATCTGCGCCTGGTTGACACCCTGATTGATAAAGGAAATCCGGCCCAGGGTTGTAACAAGGTTAAGAACATCAGGATATTCCTTCAGGCGGGACTGCACCTCATCCAGAACAGCCGCCGTCTCGTCCAGGTCATAGCCCTGAGGCAGCTCCACGTTTACGTTGATAAGCCCCCCGTCTATATTGGGAGACAGCTCAAAGGGAATAAAGCCCAGAACAACAAAAGCCATTGATCCCGCGAAAATAAGAATAGTCACAAGGACAACCATGAAACATCTTTTGCGGTTTTTCATCATAAGTTTCAGAAGCCGCTCATACCAGCGCTCCCAGGCCTTGAACATTTTTTCAAGCCATATTGACAGGCGCCATTCCTTTTTTATACTTTCAGGCAGAATAAGGGACGCCAGCATGGGCGTTACGGTAAAAGACACCAGAATCGAAAAAACCGTGGCGATAACTGTCGTCAGCGCGAAATCCTGAAGCATCATGCCCACCATACCGGAGACATTCGCCAGCGGAAAGAAAACGCAGATGTTTGTCAGGGCGGAAGCCATTACAGCGACAACAACTTCCGATGTACCCTTTGCCGCGGACTCAACGCGGTTATGCCCCTCCTCCTTCATACGGAAAATATTCTCAAGAACAACAACAGAGTTGGCAACCAGAACACCCGTCGCGGTGGAAAGCCCCATAAGGGACATCATGTTCAAGGATATACCCATATACTGCATAATCATGAACGTCGATACAATGGAAAACGGCATGGAGATAGCGACGATAATGGTCGAGCGTAAATCGTGCAGAAAGAAAAGAAGAATAAGACCCGTCAGGATAATACCCATATACACATTGCTCACGGTATCGTCCACCGAATCCTGAACAAAAGTCGCCTGCTCCGACAGAACGCTCAGCTGTATCCTGTGCCCATACTCCGCCTCTATCAGAGGCAGCCTCCGCGTAACCTCGCGCACGCCCTGTACAGTATTCCCGTTCGGCGTCCTGATGATTTGCAGCAGAATGGCATTGTCAGCCGTAACGTTATTTTGCTTGTCCAGAACAAGAGTGCGCGTGCGCACCGTTTTGTTGGAATCCAGTATGTCCGCGAGCTGGCCCAGTTTCCGGGTTCCCCCCGCGACAGGAATATCTATATCCCCGATTTCCTCAAGCGAAATAAACTCCCCGGACATACGCACGGATAAATCCTGCCCGGGCTGTTTGAACGATCCGCCAGGAAGCTGCGAGTTTGCCTCATCCAGAAGCCCGGCGATCTGGGGAAGGGAAACCATGTTCTCAAAAACGAGCATCTTGTCAAACTCTATCCGTATTTCCCGCTCAAGCCCGCCGATGATATTCACCTGACCAACATCTTCCGCCTGGGCAAGACTGTCGCTGATATTCTGATCCGCCAGGGTATACAGCTCCGTGGCGGACATGCTCCCGTTCAGAACGATACTCATAATAGGCGTCATGTTGTTAATATCGAGCTTGCGCGAAATAGGTTTATCCGCGCCATCAGGCAGGTCGTTCAGAATCTGGTCAACCGCGTCCTTTACCTCGGACAGAGCCACTTCCTCATCCTTGCCGATATTGAACTGCACGCTGACAAGCGAAAGACTTTCCATCGAATAGGACGTTACTTCCCGCAGATCCCCCAGCGAGGAAACAGCGTCCTCAATACGCTTTGTTATCTGGGACTCAATAACATCCGGCGAAGAACCCTCGTAAACAGTCTGGATAAAAATATAGGGCATCTTGACATCGGGAAACAGACTCAGCGGAAGAGTAAAATAGGCCAGCGCCCCGAAGATGACAAAAACCATAAGGAACATCGTAACAAGGATGGGCCTCTTAATTGAAAGATTTGATAAAAACATTTGCCTTTACTCCTCCCCGGTTAATTCATGGGAGTGGAGCCGGATGTCGGCGCTACGCTATAAACCCTGCTTCCATCCTGAACAAGCTGACTGCCCTCGGAGATAAGAAAATCGCCAGGGGCAATCCCCTGGGTAATTTCCAGAAGCAGCCCCTGGCTCCTGCCAATCGTTACCTCGCGCCGCTGCGCCTTATCGTTAAGACTGATATACACACAGGGAACCCCGTCCTCGGTAACAAGCTCCTTGCGGTGAATATACAGCGCCGTATCGTTTTTGTAGGTCTGGAGCGTGGCATCCAGACTCATACCGCTCGTCAAAAGCCGCTCCGTGTTACGGAATTCCGCCAGAACCAGAAAAGCCTTTTTCTCCGCGTCCATAATCATATTTACCTGGATAACCTCGCCCGAAATCGTCCTGTCCAGCCACTGCGTCATCACCGGCATCCCGTCCCGGATAAAACCAATATCCCGCGCCGAAACCCAAATCCGGGCCTCTATCCTGTCCAGGTTGGAAACCGTAAAAAGCACCGTACCCGACTGCACATTCTCGGTTGCCCGCACATCCAGCCGCGTAATGACCCCGCCTATAGGCGCCTTCACGTTTATCGCGTCATCCATAGCCTTGAAATTCGCGCGGGCAAGCTCGTACTGCGTCTTCGCGTTATCCAGATTCTGCCGGGAAACGCCATTACTGGAAAAAAGACTCTGCGTCCTCTTGTACGTCGCCTCGGCATTCTCGTAACTAGCTTTCGCCTGCTGGTAGCTGGGATTATCCAGCGAGAAAGTTATAATAACATCGTCCTTATGAACGGTATCACCCAGTTTGACATGAACCACACGCACAACATCACTCAAATCCGCCTTCGCCGTTGACTCTGACCTTGCCATAAAAGATGCCGGATACTTCAAAAAAGTCGTAAAAACCGCGGGCCGCATCTCGCGAAGAACCACGGGGATCCCCTCTTCCTGATGGATCTGTTCCATACTTTTTAAATCACCCTCAGTCTTTTTCGAGCACGCCGAAAAAATAAAAACAACAGCGGCGAAAAATACCCAAAAAGCCAATTTCCTATCCATTCTTTATTACTCCTATACCTGAATGTACTGCCAAAATATACTTCCAAAATTTCCAATCTTCTACTTCAAAGACATCTTTGCCCTTTGAAGACCTTTTCGTCCCTGAAAACCTCTCCCCCCCGAAGATTTCTTTACCGCCGGAGGCTTCCCCGCTATAGCCGCGATAAGCATCTTTTTCAAAAGATTCAGCGTCCTGTCCTGGGAAAACTTCGGATAAAAAACCGGGCAGCCCTCTATCTGGTGTTTCATCGTTATATCCCGAATAAAACCATGAGTAGCATGTAAAAAAACAAAAGCCATAATCTCCGGCGAATCAAATTTCTGTATACTCCCGTCTTTCTGCCCCTCCGTAATCGCGTTCTTCAACAGTTCATAAAACTGCATGTGCCTCTGTACAAAAGTCTCCGCTATCCCGGAATCGATCTCCTTAGGATCCAGCCTGCTTATATAATAAACATACGCAAGAAATTTCGGCTGCTGAATAAGATTAAAAAAATGCCCAATCAAATCCTCAATCTTTTCCAGCCCCGTCTTTTCCCCTCCCCCCACATTCGTAAAGCCCCCCTTATAGTCAATAACAATCTTGTCCAGCAGCGCCGCCATAATGTCCGGCTTACCGGAAAAATGCATATACACAGCCCCCGTACTCACATCCGCAAGCCCCGCGATATCCCGTATCGTCGTCCTGTCGTACCCATCTTCCCGAAGGAAAAGCTTCTCCGCCGCCTTAAGAATTCTTGACTGCGCGGCCAGCTTCTTCCGCTCCACCCGAGACATTTCCTGTTTCATGGGCATAAATATAACGCGGTTCAAAAATGACGTCAAGTCATAATTGAAAAAAGTTCAAAATTGACCAATGTTCATAATTTCAGAAAGAAGGGCGCATTTTTTTTGTCCGAAGACGGACAAAAAAAACCGGGCTATCCGCTCCAATCTTTTTGCCTGCGGCAAAAAGGATTTCCGCTCCTATCCCTTGCGCCGCGTAGCGAGCGAATTTGCGAACGCAAATTCGCGGCCAACCAGGACGCATGGGCGAGCAGCAAAATTGCATACGCAAGGTTGCGACCAGCCCCCGTGCGCGACAGCGGCCCTGTGTATGCTTCGCATACACAGGGCCGCTGCCCGTAACCGCCCGCCGCCCGCCAGGAACCAGGCCACGGAAATTGCCTCTGGCAATTTCCGTGTATATATAACCCCGGCGGCCCGCGATTTTGCACCGCAAAATCGCGGGAGTTTACCCCCCGTGCGCGGCGCTTCGCGCCGCGCACCCTGGGTAGCGCGGGAGTTCTGTATCAGATTTATCAGGCTGTGGTGTCTACCTGAGTCCCCGAATCTTCCGGCAGCGGAGCAGGGGCTGGTTCGGAACTGACTGTCTGCGGTTCCGGGGGCGGAGGCGGATTGGTAGGATTAACAATTTCACCGCTAGGGCCGATTGCGTCAATCATTATATTCCTCCTTACTTCACAGTATAGAATATATGCCTGTTGGGAATGAAAAGGCAAGGATCGGCAGCTCAGAATAAGCCCCCGGAATTGCCCGAAAGTGCCAGGCACCTTTTTTGATAGCACATTCTAAAATATAACGCTATTCCGTGAAACATAAAAACGTGCCTGGCACCAAATCGGATTTTTGCGCAGCAAAAATCCGGGGAAGTCCCAGCCCGGCGCGGCGGCGGTACGCCGCCGCCTGGAACGCAGGCCGCGTAATTAATTGCGGGTGGAAATTAATTCCCCGGGGGCTGCCGCCGCGCAAAGGATTGCAGCGGAAAGCCCACAGGAAAGCGCCGAAGGCGCTTTCCGAGGACTTGGAGCGGAAAGCCTGGTTTTTTTGCCCGCTGAAAGGCGGGCAAAAAAATGCGCCCAAAGACTGCTGTTTTCCACTATGTATGGAACGTTTGTTCCTCCGAAATACCTTGCTTTGAAATATTTCCGGGCTGCCGCTACTTGGTTTCGTGCGGGGTCTGTGATAAAATCCGGGTGTGGAAGGTAGAACATCGGCTGGCAGGGCGGCTATCTGGCTGGGACTCGCGGGCGTTTATGTGGGCTGGGGTACGACGTATCTGGCGAATCATTACGCTCTTGAGGCGTTTCCGGCTTTTATTATGAACGGGATACGGAATCTTATTGCGGGACTGATTCTTTATGGTTTTCAACGGCGCCGTGGCGCGCGTGCGCCGAACGCCGCGATGTGGAAGTCCGCGCTTGTTGTGGGTTTTTTTATGCTGTGCTGCGGGTCGGGGATTAATGTCTGGGCGCAGGGAATTACTTTTTCGGGTATCGCGTCGCTGCTTATTGGTTCCACTCCTTTGTGGATGGCGCTGCTTGATATTATTATCAGCCGGAGGGCGAAGACGCCTGGGCCGAACAGGATTGCTGTTCTGGGGATCATTCTTGGTTTTGTGGGGATTGTTCTTCTGGTGGGGCCGGGGCATATTATGGGCGCTGGCGTTATGGTTAGTCCTTTGGGCGCCGCGGCGCTTCTTACTGGTTCGTTTTTCTGGGCCGCTGGTTCCTTGAAAAGCCGCGGCGCTGTTTTTCCGCCTTCACGGGTTCTTGGATCGGCAATGCAGATGATCGCGGGCGGGCTTTGCCTTATTATAACTGGGGTTCTTATCGGGGAGCCCGCGGAGTTTTCCGTGCGGCAGGTAAGTCCTTCGGCTGTTCTGGGTTTTGTATATCTTGTTTTTATTGGTTCGCTTTTTACTTTTTCTGTTTATACCTGGCTTTTGGGGGTCGCGCCAACGCCTCTTGTCGCTACCTACGCGTATGTGAATCCTGTTGTGGCGGTCATTCTTGGCGCTATAATCCTTAATGAACCTGTGTCCCTGCGTCTTGTTGTCGCTTCGGCGATGATTCTTGCCGCTGTCGCGGTTGTTACGTTAAGTACCACGGTTAAATCTCGGCCATCCTCGCAATCCCGTCCTGATTCAAAATAACCCGTACCCGCTTGAAGATGATTTGTTTTTTTTCGGGCTTACCGCTGAGCGGCAGTTTCCTGCGGCTTTGGTCGGCCAGGGTTTCCAGGCGGATGATCAGGTTCAGGTGATAGACTTTCGCGCATTTAATTTTTTTTGTTTTTTTTATGCGGGGATCCCACACTGTGTCGAAGTGAAACGAGTCGTCGGCATATTGTACCATTTTGCGCACATTGAACCGTATGATTTCGTCTATGTCCCTCTGGCGGGTATGCCAGCGCGAGATTTTGCGTGTGTCAAGGGTAACGCTTTTCTGGTATACCAGAATGTCTTCCGGTTTGCCTTCTTCTTCGATGCGCGTCATGTGTCCGCTGCTGCGTTCCTGCATGACCTGTTCGGGAATGTTCTGGGGAAGGATGAAATGCATGGACTCCTTCACTGTTCCGATGTTCTTTTTTGTTAGCTGGTCTTTGATGACGAAGGTGCGGTCGGGGAACAGCCTGCCGAGCAGGGTGTTGGAGTACGCGCGGATGATGTCCTTTGCCCTGTCCTTGATCATATAGGCCACGACAATGGCGATAATAAAGCTGGTTGACCGTTCGCTGGTAAACCGTGTTCCAATCCAGTAGCCGAGCATAATGCTCAGGGACATGGCGACTCCCGCGGCTACCGCGTAGAACAGGTGCTGGGCCATTCCTGTGGTGTCCCTGTCCTGTACTCTTAGATAGAGGACTCCCTGAAAATACTTTTTCAGAATGCCTTCCCAATAGGTAAAGTTTTCGTTCATGGTTTGGCTGTCGCGTATCAGGTGGCTGTTACGGGATTTTCTGAAAAAGAGATGGGTTTCGATTAGGGCAATAAGCGCGTCCAGGGTTTTTTTTGACACTTTCCGGTATTTCTTACGGTATACCTCCAAAAGCAGGGTAAGATGGTTTTGCACTTCCAGACTGAGGAGATCCCGCGCGAAGTTCCGTGTTTCCCGAAGCTCCCTGCTGGTATCCGGCAGGTCTATATCTTTTCCCAAATCTTCGAATTGCCGCAGGAGTTCCCTCAAGCCCGCGATAAACCTGTCCAGGTCCCTGTCCAGGTCTTTCGCCACCACTTTCGGTTCCTGGCGGATGGTTTTGATAAAGTTGATGACCTGCGTTTTCAGAAATGCCTTGAAGATAGTCCCGAACATCCGCAGTTCGTAGATGATTTTGTGGTTGATCTCCGGGGATGCCGGATTTTGCCGCAGATCGTTTATAGTGGCAGCGATCCGGCACAGGGGAGAGCGCGGATTGTATTTATCCAGAAGTTCCTCTAGAGTAAAGCGGGGGTTGCGGAAACGGATGTAGGTATGCGTGTCCGTGTAAAAATCCGTTCTGGAATAACTTTTGTGCGTAAGGTTAAGCTGTTTGGGTATAAAAAAATAAAAGGTAAGGAAATACTTGTTTTTAGGCTGCCGGGTATCCAGAATATAGTTTATTTTCGCTTCAAAGGTATATTTGTCGTGCCGTTCGAATATGCTCCTCATGCCGCGGGGGCGTCCCTCCTTGTGCGCGTTTTTCCCGTTTCTACCGGGTTTCGCAGTGGGCTTTTCTGATGGCCGTAAGGGAATCCTTCTGGCCAAGGAAAATCTGTACCAGCTCGGAATCGAACCAGGACCCTGAACGCTCGGCTATAAGTTTGTAGGCGCCCTCGTCGAACCTTTCATCCTCGTTATGCGCCACAAGGGTGTCGAATGTATCGGCAATGGCGACAATGCGCGCGGCAAGAGGAATTTCCTTTCCCCGCCTGCCCGCTCCAAAAACAGGTTTGTCAGAAAAAATATTGACCCGTCCCGGATACCCGGTTCCGGCCCAGTGTTCATGATGGCCTATGGCCACATCGTAGGCTGTTTTGTCCCAGGGAGATGTAAAACGGTGAAAAAACCGCGCACCGTAAACGGTATGCATTTTGTTCTGATAGTCCTCATTCCCGTCCAGGCTGGATCCGCATAGAACCGAGGCGTCGACGCCTGTTTTTCCTAAATCGTGCAGCATGGCGGCGGTTCGCAGGTGATCTTTTTTTATCCGTAATTCGTGGGGATCTATCCCCCGGCATCCCGCCCATTCTTCGTAGAGTTCAACGGCATAGGAAGCGACCCTGTGCGCGTGGCAGGAGTTTTCCCGCGGATCACGGAATTCGAGAGTGTCCACGAGCCGCAGAATCATTTCCCGCGCCAGTTTTGATTTTTCAAGGGCGTCCGCCGCGGTTGCCGCGAACTGGGAAATGACAAGCCGATCCTGCATGGAAAACGGGACGGTGCGTTCTTCCGTGTCCTTCGCGTTGATAAGCTGGAGAACCCCGACAACCGTGCCGGCGCACGTAATGAGGGGAACCGCAAGCAGGGACTGGGTATGATATGTTGAGAATTGATCGATGGAAGGATTAAAGTTATAGGAAACCGGGCTTATAATATCATATACATCGTCAATAAGAAGGGATTCCCCGCTAAGCGCCGCATAGCCCGCTATGGAGCTTTTGTTTACCGGCATGCTGCTTACGCCGCACAGGTACTTGTTTTTGCTGTGACCTTTGCCGAAAAGCGTGTCGTTTTGTATATAACTGAAAAAAAGCCGCCCCCCGGCCTCCAGATAGATCGTACCGGCATCCGCGCCTGTAAGCATACGGGCTTCATGCAGAATATTTTCCAGAAGGGTATCGAGGTCTCTGATATACTGGATTTCCTTAATCGCGGCAAGAAGATCGCTCTGGGTTTTTTTCTGTCTGGGGCAGGGTACAAAATCCCGGCCTGTGTCTTCGGGTATGCTTTCCAGAATCGTTGTAGTCATAATTAATAGTATATTCCAATTTTTAAATGATTGGAAGAAGTTTCTTGTCTTTTTTTGCGACTTTTGTGGTTTTTTCGAAGGGAAATCCAAAAACCACAGATTTCTACCGCAAAGCGACTGTCTTCAGGCGCATTTTTTTGCCCGTAGCCGGGCAAAAAAACCGGGCTTTCCGGGACTCCGCTATCGCTCCGGCCCCGGCGCTCCGCGCCGTGGCTGCTTTTCGCATCCCTCCAATCCCTTGCGCGCGCACCAGCGGCGAAGCACAGCGTCAACGCAAGCCCCGCGAAATCGCTTCGCGATTTCGCGGGCCAGTCCCCACGCCTTCTATGCGGGCTGGTACCAATGCCTCCAGGTTTACCGCGAAAGCCGCCGCCTGAAATGCGG
>JAISAF010000255.1 GCA_031266855.1 Spirochaetales bacterium | reverse complement strand
CATATAACCATAATGATTGGAATGATATTCAAAATATAGATTATTCATTAATAGTAAATGATTTTGTCCAATGTATTACGCCGAACTTGAAATATATTGAAAATAATATTAGCGGTTTATATTTTGGTGTTACAACTGTTCAATTGAATAGCGGGGAGCCTTCATTTGCTATAGAATTTGGTGGTACAAATAATTATGATAAAAATGATAACGATTTTAATTGGATATTTCAATTAAATTGGCGCTCTGATAATTATTTATTTTCAAGTGCATTATACGAAGTATATAAAATAGCTAATAGAAAAGACGGTTTAAAAAATGACGCCGAATGGCCTATGGGTTTATCTATTTCTATAATTGGTGTCAATGAAATGATAAGAATAATTGAAAAAACAATAAAAGATAAAATTATTGGCGTTGTTGCTGGATTTCATGATGGCGATCTGTTAAAATTAAGAGGAATAAACGAATAAAAAAACACTTTATAGTTCGCATAATAGAGCTGTTCAGAAACCCCACAGCTTTGGGAATAGTTTCAATATAAAAACAGCCGGATTTGCCGCCATTTTGTGGCAAATCCGCCAGACTTGTGAGAGAACCGGAAGGTTATCGAACAAGTCTAATGAAGCTGCCGGAAAAATCTCTTTTAAGATTTTTGGGCGCCACTATACATGGCGTATAACTTTCCAGGAATACACTATATTATGGCATGTTTATACGTACAGGAGATAATTATGGAGACAAAATTAACCTTAAAACTCGACCAGACGGTTATAAAATCCGCGAAACAATATGCGGAAAATAATAACCGCAGTTTATCCAGACTGGTAGAAGATTATTTTAGAAGTTTATTGTCGGAAAATATACAGGAAGAGAAATATCCTCCGCTAATAAAAAAAATAAGCGGAATAATATCAGAAAATGATCTAAAAAACTTTCCAAAGATGATGAGCGGATAAAATCCATTTTACGGGAAAAAGTATGAATAAAAAATTATTCGTTGATTCTGATGTCATCTTGGATTTACTGGCGAAAAGGCTGTCATTTTATGAAGATGCTGCAAAAATATTTACCTGGGCATATAAAAAGAAAATAGAACTATATACCACGGCGGTTGCGCTGGCTAATGTTTTTTATATTTTACGGAAAGCAAATGGAAACGGAAAATCGAAGGAACAAATAAAAGATTTACGGTTATTAGTAAAAATATTGCCTATTGATGAGAATATTGTTGATATGGCATTAAGTTCAAAATTTGATGATTTTGAAGACGGTCTACAGTATTATGCGGCAAAAGAGCAAAATCTGTTTGGAATTATAACACGGAATTTAAAGGATTACAAAGTAAAGGATATAGTAATACAAACATCAAAAGAATTTGTGAGAATAAACGCTGAATCATTAAAAGAAAGGGGAAATGGTTAAAAAGGCCGTCCGGGGATTTCTCAGGCAACCTGTTTACGCCGCCGGGCGCGGTTTGGCTGATGTCATTCCACAAGCACAAAAAAAATTACCGCGCAGTCGAAAAAGTACAAGAAAACTCTAAAAACCTCCGTTTGCTGTTATCACAACAATTTTCTCCTTTAGGATAGGAAATCATAAACCTAAAAAGTTTTTAGAGCTTCCTTGATTTTAATGTACGGTCATTCAAGGACGCTATACGCTGAAATAATCTTGAATAAAAAACTTTTTAAAGACCTGCCTCAGCATATCTTAGACTTCTCCGGCTTCGTGGTTAAAAAATTCTACGGGTCAGGGTTAGAACATTTTGCCAGCCTCAGGCTTTTCCAAACAAAGCTCTTATCCGGGTTGGCAAAATATTATAAACACCGTGGCGATGAAAGTAAAAATAAAAAACGCATCTACCTTTTCAGGTGGCTGGCAGCAGCCAGCCCCTGCGAGCTTGCCAGAATTTTTGTGTAAATGGAAAATCATTTGAACGAAACCTGTTCATTGCCAAACAAAATAGCGAACTCGTTTAAAGCCATCCCCCATTGCTGAATAGGCATCGTCCATTTCTCCGAGGCGTTGCGGATCGCCAAATACAGTATCTTGAATATAGCGTCGTCGTTGACAAATGCCAGGCGGTTTTTGGTCACTTTCCGCGACTGATAATTCAGCGTCTCCACCGCGTTAGTCGTGTATATCGCTCGTCGTATCTCAGGCGGGTACTTGAAAAACTCACTGAGGTCGTCCTAATGGGTGGCCCAGGATGCATGGGCTAAAGCCGACAAAACGCCGCATACAGCCGGAACGCTATACGCGGTTTTATTAAAATCTGATTCCAAAGGTACGTTCATTGACATTTTATAAAAGATATTGCTAAAATAGTGCCTATAAGAGCTGTTCGGGAACCCTACAGCTTCGGGAATAGTTTCAATATAAAAACAGCCGGATTTGCGGCAAATTCGCCAGACTTGTAAGAGGACCCGGAAGGTTATCGAACAACTCTAATCATAATCTTACACGGAGGTAATTATGACTATAAAAAGATCGTCATGGCTCATAAATGCCCTTACCATCTGTTTTATTCTTTTGGCTGGCGTACTTTTAATATACCTGGCCCGGAAAATCGCTGAAACCGATAAAGCGGCCGCCGACCGCTATTATAGTATGTTGCTGGTAAATGAACTCTGCGGCAGCTCAGAGGAACTGACCCGGCAGGTACGGCTCTACGCCGCGGGCCGTTCTGAGGCGGAAGCCGCCTACAACATGGTACTGGCGGTACGCGGCGGACAGGAACCCCGGCCCGCGAATTCCCAGGTCGCCCCCGGTCAAAAACGGGTCTTGCTGGATTTATTAAAAATATACGGCGTTACTTCTGAAGAATTCAGCCTTGTCGAAAAAGCTAACGCCCTTTCGGACAGCCTGGTAAACCTTGAGGTTGAGTCCATGAACGCGGTCAAGGGTATCTTCAAAGACCCCCAGGGGAACTACACGGTCAAAGGGGATCCGGACCGGGAACGTGCCCTGAACCTGGTATTCAGTAATGCGTATCTTGGGGAGGTAGAAAAAATAATGGCCCCTATGAATGAATTGCAGAACCGGATAACCGAACGTACCGACAAAGCGCTAGAAGAAGCATCGGCGGCTCAAAGCGCCGCCGAGTGGGTCTCCGCTGCCGCCCTCACGCTGATTCTCCTGATTGCGGTATTCAATCTTCTATTCAATCAAACCGCTGTTATAGGCCCCCTTTCAACCATTACCTCAACCCTAAAAACCGTTGTCGTTGACGGTAAGACCTATTTGGACAACCGGATTAATCTCAAAAGCAAAAATGAAATTGGAGAACTGGCTGGATTTTTTAACAAAACCTTTGAAAACATCGGAGGTCTTATTAAAACCATAAAAATCAAGACTGGTTCGCTTACGGATACCGGGGTGGAGCTTGCCGACAATATGACCGAAACCGCGGCGGCAATAAATCAAATATCATCAAACATTGAAAGCATGAGGAGCCTCGCGACGAAACAGCAAAACGGTGTGAGTGAAGCGGACGCGGCGGTGGATCTCATCAATACTAATATAGCGAGCCTCGACAAGGCCATAGAAGAACAGGCCGGAAGCGTGGATATGTCATCTTCCGCCATAGAAGAAATGACGGCTAACATTCATTCGGTAACGCAGACTTTGATTGAAAACGGCAAAAATGTAAGGGTTTTGGCGGAAGCGTCGGAGAACGGCAGGACGGGCCTTCAAACCGTTGTACAGGACATACAGGAAATCGCGAAGGAATCGGAAGGACTTTTGGAGATAAACGCGGTGATGGAGAACATCGCCAGCCAAACAAATCTTCTATCGATGAACGCGGCGATAGAAGCCGCCCATGCGGGAGAGGCGGGGAAAGGTTTCGCGGTGGTGGCCGATGAAATCCGCAAACTTGCCGAATCTTCCGGGGAACAGTCAAAAACCACGACAACCATGCTGAAAAAGATAAAAACGGCCATAGACAACATCACAAAATCTTCTGACGAGGTGCTTGCGCGTTTTGAAGCAATAAACACCGGGGTAAATACAGTGTCAGAACACGAACAAAATATCCGCGCCGCGATGGAAGAACAGGAGGTAGGCGGCAAACAGATACTTGAATCCATAGGACGGCTTAATGATATTACCGGCACGGTAAAAAAAGGGGCCGGGGATATGACTATGGCAAGCGGGGCGTTGCTCAAGGAAACCAGCGATCTTATGAAAATAAGCAAAGAGACAGCAAGCGGTATGAACGAAATGGTAGGCGGGGTAAATCAAATAAATACAGCGGTAAACGAGATAAATAATATGAGTACGGAAAACAAAATGAACATCGATGCCCTGACGCAGCAAATGGAGAAGTTTGTTACCAGGACTTAAGCGGCAGCTTGAGAAACAGTTCCCGGAATTGCTGTAGCAATTCCAGCGCACCTAATTGCCAAAGGCAATTAGGTGCGCGTAACCAGTCGGTCGCAAATTTTATTGAGTAAAATTGCGTGGTCTGCCACCAGGCACCGCGCGTAAACCGCGGTGCACGTCTTTATCACCAACCGGCTGCCGCCACCACGATTACAGCCCGCGGTTGCGTGTGCAACTTTGGAACCAGGCCCGCAAAATCGCGCAGCGCTTTTGCGGTTTTGTTTTTACGGCTACAGTTAGCCGCCGGGCGGCACAAGGGATTCCGGGGGCGCGATAGCGCCCACTACAATCCATACATATCGGAAAGCGACCGTCTTCGGGCGCATTGCAGCGAAAATCCCGCAGGATTTGCATAAGCAAATCCGAGGAATTGAAGCGGAAAGCCCGGTTTTTGGCGCTTTGCGCCAAAAATGCGCCCAAATTCTGATATTGAAGTGAAATTATAAAAATGTTGAACAGGCTCTAATAAGTTCCGGTACAAAGCTTCCGTTGTCTTTCTTCGACTTCGCGGTAAATCTTTTCTCCCTTTCGTGCGCCCTTTTTCAGCGGGCATTAAAAAACCCGCCCACAGGCGGGTTTAATCAAAAACAAAAACTATCTATCTATTTACTTCTTACTTCGCAGTAGCGGCTACAGCATCGTGAAAGGCTTTCCAGTCCTCCGCGGAATATTTCGATTGCAGATCCTTGTAAAAACCCACAAGTTTGTCCTGAAAGGCTTTTTTATCGGGGTTTGGCGTTTCGTAAAACTGAACGCCCGCCGCCTTCATCGCGTCCATAGCGACAGTGTAGTACTCGGTATCCGCCTGGACATTGGTTGACGCGAAGGTTTTACCGGCTTCCATGAAAACTTTCTGATCTTCGGGTGTTGCGCCGTAGTAGAAATCCTTGTTCATAAACAGGAAGGAAGCGTCCGCGATGTAATTGATGATAGTAAAAAATTTCGCTACCTCATGGGTTTTGAAATCGTACTGAATCTGCAAGGAGTTATCCTCGCCGTTGACTGTACCGAGCTGAATGGCGGAGTAGATTTCGCTTGAGGGCAGCGGCACAGGTTTCGCGCCAAGCGCCTCAAAGATGGACACGTAGAACTGGTTCATAGGAACGCGGAACTTCATACCGTCCATATCCGCCGGTGTTTTGATAAGGCGCGAGTTGTTATTGAGCTGCCGCATGGGCCGGGGCGAGCCGGTCAGAATAACAAGGTTACTCTGCTCAAACTGGCCCATCCATTTTTTCCAGATGGGAATATCGGCTGCCAGAAATCTGGCGGTGTGCGGAACATCCTGAAAAAGGAAAGGCTCATTCAGAAGGGACACATCCTGATTGTACGCGGCAAGGACAGTCAGCGATTCAACACCGACCTGGATTGTTCCCGCCTGTACCATTTCCATCATGATCTGGTAGTTGCCCTGCGCCAGAGTAGCGTTGGCATACACGTCAACCGTATACCGGCCCTGGGTTTGCTCTTCTACCTGTTTTTTCCAGGCCAGCGATGCCTTCTGCCAGGGACTTTCCGCGGAACTTGTCTGATTGAGGGAGATTTTCTTTGCCGCCTGCGCGCCGCTACCCTCACTTGCGCCACCCGCGAAGGCTGAAAATACGCCCGCACACAAAAACAGGCACAGCCCCGTCGAGAGAACTTTTCTCATACATTCCTCCAAAATTTTGTATAGGAAAATTTCATTCCTAAACGTATTTTAACATAGAATTATTTTTTTGTCGATATAGAATTTTATCTTTCCAACAGTTTTCCACTACGAAGATTTTTAAAAAATCTGGGCGCCTTTCCGGCGCTTCGCGCCGGAAACCGGGCTTTCCGCTCCAAGTCCTCGGAAGCGCCGATGCGCTTCCTGTGGGCTTTCCGCTACAATCCCTGGCGCAGCGGCAATCCGCGAATTTGCTAACGCAAATCCGTGTGCTGGGAGTCACGGATTTTTGCCTGAGCAAAAATCCGCGAAGAAACCGATGCCCGCGCCGCCGCCTGAGCGGCCCTACTGTTTTATAAATGTCCACCGCGTGTTAGATGCGTCATCAATCACTCCGCGGGGCGGCGTTACCGTCAGAATGTTCTCGTTAATTTCCGCCTTCCAACCCGAAAAAAGAGACGCCAGCTCGGAATCGTCTTCGCCTATTTTTATAAAAAATTCTCTTGCCGGTATCCAGTATCTCCCCAACTCCCCATCAAGCGCATTACCCCAAAAATGCGTCAGGGTTCCCGTAACGGAGTTCCCCGTTACCGCGATTGTACCTTTAGCGAAGTTCCAGCTTTCATCACCGCTTATCCCGTCATCGCCATAATACTGGAGTATCCCCTCATTTCCGCTAATGGTAACTGTAAAATCGGCAAGCTCCTCAAAGTCCCAGTCTCTTGTCCCCGCCCAGCGTCCTTCGGCTATACTTTTCTGCGGAGCCGCCGGCCTCGCCGCGTCCTGCCCGCTGTTGAGCAGGTAAGCGATCTGATCGTCCCTGTACACGGTAAACATGGCGGAGGCCTCCCGCGCCGCGGTTTCCACGTTTAACGAATATATTCTGAAGCGGTACGCGTTACCCAGGTCCATCAGATTCCCGGACACAACAGCCTGGGCTCCCAGCATCTTACCTATGGACTGGGCGGAATCGTCGCTTACCTCGCCGGAGGACTGAAAGTTCCATTCCTGCCTGACCAGGTCAAGACTGTTCCGGTCAACCACCACCACTTTCCGGCCCTTCACCAGATTTCCCATCAATTCTTCAATAACGTAGTCCGAAAGCCGGCCCGAATCCGACTTAAAACTGAGTACGGCTATTTTTACCCCATCGGGAAGAACGGTTTCTATTTCCTGCGCGGACAATTCTATCGCCTCCCCAAGAGGTACGGCGTTAAAATTAGAACTGAGGCAGCCCGCCAGCGCCCAGAGTAGAACCGCGCCTATCAATAAAATCTTTTTCATGTGGGTTCCATCCTTTGCGTAAAAGCGCACACATAGTATGACGCGCCTTCAATTACCGCCTTTACACCGTTTTAGGTTTTAATTCCGGTTTCAGTTATAGCACGGGAATTCCGTTTTGGCAAGCAGAGGCAGCTTGAGAACCAGGCCATGCAATTGCCGTGAGGCAGGAAAAAGGTGCCAGGTATCTTTTCGCGTGTCGTATAATAAAATATACCGTTATGTAGTGAAACAAAAAAAGGTACCTGGCACCACTTGCACCCGCTGCGCTTCATGTTTGGTGGCAAACCCGCAAGCGTGGACGCTTGCTTCTAATCCGGCGTAGTCTGGAGACTACGCCGAGCGGGGCAATTTTGCGGGCCTGCGTTTACGGTTTTATGTTAGCCGCTGGTGCGCGCGCCAGGGATTGTAGCGGAAATCCCGCAGGATTTGCATAAGCAAATCCGAGGAATTGGAGCGGAAAGCCCGGTTTTTTTGCCCGCGGGCGGGCAAAAAAAGGCGCCCAAATCCGGGTTTATCTGTCGAAGAGGGATTTTAGTTCTTCGTGGTTCATGCGGGCGAGCCAGGATTCGCCGGAGGATACGCTCATGTCGGCGAGTTCGCGTTTGTCGGTGAGCATTTTGTCGATTTTTTCTTCGAAGCTGTTTTTGGTGATGAAGCGGTGGACGAAGACGTTGCGGTTTTGTCCGATGCGGAAGGCGCGGTCGGTTGCCTGGTTTTCTACGGCGGGGTTGTACCAGAGGTCGTAATGAATGACGCGGCTTGCGGCGGTGAGGTTGAGGCCGAGGCCGCCTGCTTTGAGGCTTACCAGGAGGAGGCGGATGCCGGGGTCGTTTTGGAATTGGTCGATTACGTCGGCGCGTTTTTTTTGGGTGAGGCTTCCGTGGTACATGAGGGCGGCTTCTCCTAGTTCTTTTTCGATGATGGTGCGGAGGCAGTCGAGGGTTTTTACGTATTGGCTGAAGACGAGCGCTTTTTCTCTGTTGGCGAGGATTTCCTGGAGGAGCGTGACCAGGAGCATGGCTTTGCCGGAGAGTTTTGATGCGGCGGGGCTTTCTTCGTCGTAGACGCGGGGGTGATCGCAGATTTGTTTGAGGGCGGTGAGTAGTCCTAGTACGAGGGCTGGGCGTTGCGCGGAGTCTTCGAGTTTTTCTGATTTTTCTACGGTGTCCGCGACGATGGTTTCGTAGAGGGCGGCTTGTTCTTTTTCGAGGGTGGCGTATTCGTTGATGGTAATTTTATCGGGCAGGTCGGCGATGATGGTTTTGTCGGTTTTCAGCCGCCGCAGGAGGAAGGGGGCGGTAATTTTCCGCAGGGTTTCGGCTTTGTCTTTGCGGCGCAGGACTTCGATGGGCATGCGGTAGGTGTTTTTAAATTCCGCCTGGGTGCCCAGGTAGCCGGGGAGGATAAAGTCGAAGAGCGATCTCATGTCTTCAAGCCTGTTTTCCACTGGTGTCCCTGACAGGGCGATGCGGCAGCGGGAGCGCAGGTGTTTGAGGGTTTTCGCGCCGCGTGTGTCGGCGTTTTTCATAAGGTGGGCTTCGTCCGCGATGAGGAGGGAAAAAGTTCTGGTGGTGAGTTTTTCTTCGTCCCGGGCGGCGGTTTGGTAGGTGGTGAGAAAGATGTCGCTTTCGTCGTGCAGCCGCCGGCCTGGTCCGTGGTAGCGGGAAACCTGGAGGGTGGGGGCAAAACGCGAGAGTTCGCGTTCCCAGTTTTCCAGGAGCGCCGCGGGCGCTACGATAAGGCAGCGGTCTGCCAGGAGTCCTTCTGTCTGGAGCCGCAGGAGTACGGCGATTGACTGTATGGTTTTTCCCAGGCCCATGTCGTCGGCCAGAATGCAGCCGAAGCCTGAGAGGAGGAGCGAGCATATCCAGTTGTAGCCGCGTTCCTGGTAGGGCCGCAGGGGGGCGCCCAGGGTGTCTGGTACGGGAAAAGCGCGTTCCTCGAAGAGCTGCCCGACAATCCTTTGGGCGTCAAAGGAGAGGGAACTGTCTCCGGCGAAATGGTTTTTCAGGAACTCATTAATCCCCGGCTGGTTTTTGCTGTGCGCTTTTTTCAGGAGCGCGGAGAGTTCTTCGGGGTTAATATGTATAAACTTATCCCTGAATTTGACCAGGGCTTTTTTCTGTTTGAGCAGGCTTTCAAACTCCTCCAGGCTTATTACTTCATCGCCTAGGGCGATTTGCCATTGCCAGTCCAGGAGGGAATCGAGGTTAAAATAGTTTACCAGGCCGCCGGTTTTTCGTGTGTCGGTTTTCAGTATGAGCCGGGGTTTGAGTTCCCTGTGCAGGTTTTTGGGGAATATGACTTCGATTCCCAGCCGGGCGAGGAGGCTGGCTGAATCATCCAGGAAACTTACCAGCCTTTCTTCTGAAAGCCGTACTGTGCCGCGGGAGTTAAGGCCGCGTATTTCGGGCAGGTAATTTGAGAGCGCTGTGGGGGCTTTCAGGACATCTATGGTTCCGGTTTTCCGGGCCGCGTCTTTCAGGGGGACGCTGTGCGTGCCTTCCTCTGTTTCCAGAACAACATCCATTGCCAGGTTGAAATGCGCTGGAAGCGTTTCGTTTTCCATTAAGACTGGTGAGACTGGTTCCTTTGTTGCGACTGGTTTCACGGTGAAGCGGTACTTCCATGCCGAGAAATCGGTGCGCAGAACCGCGAGCCAGCGGTCTATGGCGCGGGGAAGGCTTCGCAGGGAAGGGGATGCCACGTCCATCTGCGTTCCCTGGAAAAAAAGATCGGTGAGTTCCCTGATTGCGGCGTTCCCTTTGCCTGTGGTGGTAAAACGGCAGTGCCCGGCCCAGGAACCTAGCAGGGCCGAGGCAAGAAGGGCTGTTACGCCCGCGCCGTCCGCGTACACAGGGGTGTGCGGCGCCTGTGGCGCGGCCGCCTTTTTTGTGTCCGTACCCTGATCTTTTTTTGTTGTGCTCCGGCTCTTTGTGCCCTGGCTCTTTGTCCGCGATGACTGTGACGGCTGCGGCGGCGTATCCAGAAGGAGCATCCGGGGTTCATAGCGCGCCAGGGCCGCGAGGGTTGCGCCTACCAGCGGCAGCCGGTCAAAGGGTTTCCAGACAACGCGCAGCTTGTCCGCTTCCAGCGCGGGGCAGGGGATATAGGCTCCGGCTGAGCAGAGCAGGTTCAGAAACTTGAAAAGATAAAACAGAAACACGTAACTTTCGGAGCCGTCGTCGGAGGAAAAGGAGCGGAAGCGCAGAAAAGCCTCAAACACGGTATGCCGCGATTTTTCTCCCAGAACATTTTCCTGTATCAGTACCGGCTGGCTGCCGGGCCGCGGCCGCGGACACTCTATGGTCCAGCGGGAGCGGGAAAAAACATGTTCCTCCTCGCCGTTCCCGGCTCCGTCCCCGGCTTTGTCCAGTCTGGGAAAAAGGCGCGCGGCCTGGTGATAAAACTCCGCCAGAACAAGGGTAAAATCCCGCTCGCTGAAAGCGGGCGAAGCCGGAAGCAGGGAAATGATCAGCCCGGTACAGTTGGGTATTTGCGGAATCTCCGGCGGCCCCTGCGGTCTCTGCCCGCGCCGCGAACCGGTGGCCGAATCCGCTGCCGAATCCACATTCGCGTCCGTATCCGCACGCACCGTAAAAGGGGCTTCGATATCCCGATCCAGGGAAGAACCAAAGCGCTCCGTAAGCCCGCTTAAATCTATTCCCCGCAACCGGAAAAGCAGATGAGGATCGGCGTCGATCTCCTGTGCCAGAACATAGTAAATTGCCGCCATGTGTTTGCAGGGATCGCCGTAGTCAGGACAACTGCACGAGCGGGTCATCTGGTTCCAGCGTTTCGGAATAAGATCAATCCCCTCCGTCTTCAGTTTGCGAAGAAATTCCTCCGGCAGTTCTCCCGCGGCGATAGCGGCTAACAGGGCGGGGTCCTCCTCGATCAAACGGAAAACCATCCTTTTTTCCTTCAGCGCCGGAAAATCAATAATAACCTTATAGAAAGGCCGGTAATGCCCCTCGACCTTCGCGCTTACTCTGCCGCCCTGTATGTCCAGCGACAGCACTCTTCCCCCGTTGGCGTAACGCCGCCCCCGTTCCAGCCGTTCGCCCATCCTGTAACTGTCCAGAATCTCAACGAACCACCTGCCCCAGGGAGTAACGCCATACATGTTTTTTGCCATGCCGCCCAGTATAACCCGGCCCGGAATACCGGAACAAGCTACAGGCGCGCGTCCTGTTTCAAAGCAGCATAAACCGTTTGGGCGCCTCCCCGGCGCTCCCGCGCCGGGGCCGGGCTTTCCGCTGCAAGTCCTCGGATTTGCCCATGCAAATCCTGCGGGCTTTCCGCTCCAATCCCTCGCGCGCCTTTCCGCCCGGCAGCGCGGTTTTGCCGTTGCAAAACCGCGTGGTTTCCCGCCGCGCGCAAGCGCTCCGCGCTTGCGCGCACACGTATCCCGCCCGCCGCGAATCCCTAAGTTGCGATATAAATGACACTGATAGCGTTTCTATCTAGTTATGCGCCATTCGCCATAAAATCAGTTTGAACATATATTAAAAATATTTGCTGAACAACTATTTGATAAAACTTTTCATTTGCAGGTTATATTGTGTAAAGATATAACCGG
>JAISAF010000158.1 GCA_031266855.1 Spirochaetales bacterium | reverse complement strand
TTTGTTTCGGCATTTGCGGGGGATACTCACGGTGCGGGGAGGAAGCACACGGTGGGGATAGAGGGGAACAACTGCCGGATGAGGCACCGGATACGGCGGGCATTCCGCAGGACCTGCTGTTTTTCAAAGAAACTGGTTAATCACTGGAAAGCTTTTGATATGGCCTTCTTTTACATCAACTATGGCTTCGTTTGAGACTCCATCATACTTTGTGGATCACCTCCCCTATACCTACAGTCTGGTCGAAGGGCTGAATCCTTCCGGCACGGGTAACATGAACGGTACAAATTCTGCCAATAACCCGAACTTTGTAAACCCCGAAGCTTACGCATCCGCGCCAACTACAGAGGGCGACTATCACCTGCAAGGGGGCAGTCCTGTTATCAATAAAGGCAGTAATTCTTTTTACGCAGCAGGACAGACACCCAACCTTTCCGCCATTACCACCGACCGGGACGGAAATCCACGCTTCAAGGGCGGCACGGTAGATATGGGGGCGTATGAATATTAAACGGGGAATTATGCTGTACTTGTGAAATATAGCGAATAAGCGGTGCTTTTCCGCGGGCTTCCTGTCCGCGGAAAAGCCTTATCGCTATATTGCGGTGCATATATAATAAGTTATGCGCAATTTTTTTATTGAATGACTGCCAGAATATAGAAACCGAAATAACGATTTATGGGGGATAATATTATGGACAAATTATTGACTTTATTTCCCGCTGATGAGAAGAAAAAAAGGAAAGACATAAATTTATTAATGAAAGAGTGGAAAAAAGAAGTTTCTAAAAGCAAGAGATTATTTAGGGGTGATGGTAAACTATATTCGGGGCATGAATATTTTGTGGCAGATGGGTTTTTCCCAAATTATTATAAACAAACCCCCAGAATACTTTTTATTGGTCGTGAAGCAAGATATATTTCGGGGAGCGATTTAATTGATATTGTATTAAATTTGTTTAAAGAAAACAAGGTACAAAGCGTTACATTTTGGAGGCGTATATTATATATGCTTTATGGGATTAAACATAAAGGGAAAAAACGATTTAAAAATATTCCAGATGCAAATACTATCGCGGCTCAAATGGTTGAATCCAATAATTATGGATTGGCAATTATGAATATTTCAAAATATTCAAATGATTGTGATGATGGGGCTGCTGCCGATACGGAACTTATAAATGGTTTTTTACAGGATTCACATTTAAATAAAAGGAATTATTTTAAGGAAGAATTGACGTTACTGGAACCTGATATAATAATAACAGCAAATTTATGGGCCAGAAAAATTAATTATGAATATCTCGATAATATATTCGGTGAAAAAGAATTGATAAATAAATATAGTAATAAGGCGAATTTATTTTCGATAAATTTCAATAATAAGAAAATAAAAATTATTGACACCTACCATTTTTCTGGACCAGGTATAAAGGATGAAGATTATTATTTACCTGTAATGAGATTGTTATATAATAAAACATAATAAAGCGACCAAAACTACGCCTGACGCGTCTGCTTTTACGGCATAGCTTAGCCGCTGGGCGGCGGCAGTCGAGCCGGGTCACGAAATTGCGAAGCAATTTCGCGGCTGTCGCTGGGGCGCGCGCAAGGGATTGGAGGGATGCGGAGCAGCCACGCCGCAGGCGGGGCCGGAGCGGTAGCGGAGTCCCGGAAAGCCCGGTTTTTGGGCCGCGATAGCGGCCCAAAAATGCGCCAATTTTAAGTATATCAATTTCATCTTTCATAAAGCATGATACAATAACTCAAAACTGATGGGGAGGATGGGATGGACTATATTGCGCATGTGCGGAGACTGGATGATGGGGGCTGGGATGAGCCGCAGCCGCTTGAGGCGCATTTACGGGGAACGGCGGAGCTGGCGGCGGGGTTCGCGGGGGCGTTTGATTCGGCGGGGTGGGCGTATGCGCTTGCGATGGCTCACGACTGCGGGAAGGGCCGTGGTGAATGGCAGGAGTATATACGGGATAAAAGCGGTTTTGGGTATGATATGGAGGCGGGTTCGGAAACTATTCCGGGGAAGCTCGAACATTCGGGGCAGGGCGCACGGCTGGCGGAAGAGGTGTTTGGGAAGGGCGCGGGGAGGTTTTTCGCGTATTGTATCGCGGGGCATCATGCGGGTTTGCCGGACTGGACTGGCGATCAGAGTTCGCTGGATTTCAGGCTGCGCAAGGCGGTTACGGAAGATATAGCGCAGGAATGGCGGGATGGGCTTTCCGGTTTGTGTCCGGGCGCCCCTCCGTGGAAGATGAGGTTGGAGGGGCTTGATGTCTCCCTGTGGGTGCGTATGCTTTTTTCCTGTTTGATCGACGCGGATCGCCTGGATACGGAGAGGTATATGTCGCCGGAAAAGAACCGGGCGCGGGAGGGGTATCTGTCCCTGGCTGAGTTGCATACACGGTTCAATGTTTACATGGAAAATAAAACGCGGAAGGCTATCGGAACGGCGGAGGACAGGGTGTACCGGGCGCGGCAGCGGGTTCTGTCGGATTGCCGGACAGCGGCGGAAGCGGAGCCGGGGTTCTTTTCGCTGACTGTGCCTACCGGCGGGGGGAAGACGCTTTCAAGTATGGCCTTCGCGCTGCGTCATGCGGAAAAGTACGGGAAGAGCCGGATTATTTACGCGATTCCGTATACGAGCATTATCGAACAAAACGCCGATGTGTTCCGGGAAATTTTCGGCGCGGATGAAATTATAGAACATCACTCGAATCTTGATGAAGATGATTTGCAGGAGCGTTCCCGGCTCGCGACGGAAAACTGGGACGCGCCGGTTATTGTTACTACCAATGTCCAGTTTTTTGAATCCCTGTTCGCGGCAAAGACGGGCCGGTGCAGGAAACTGCATAATATCGCAAACAG
>JAISAF010000069.1 GCA_031266855.1 Spirochaetales bacterium | reverse complement strand
GCCGCCAGCGTTCGTTCTGAGCCAGGATCAAACTCTCCATGATATGTTTTATCACGTCCGAAGACGTGACACATCCTATTCCAACCCTGACTTCGCCGGCTTCCAGTAAGGAACCGGGTTTCCCCGCTCCCTCCCCGTATCCGGCTTTTGACGGTCAGGTCCGGGGCGCGCGCCGTTTCCGGCACACGCCCCTTCCCGCCTTCTGGCTTCTTTTTTCCTTCCCTTCCCTGTTCAAAGCCGCCAAACGCGGCGGCTCCGTCTGCCAAAGACCATATTCTTCCGGCCCCGCCCTGCGGCGGCGCGCCTGCCTTTCACGCCCCGTATGGTTACGGAGCGTGAAAGGAAAATGTATCAGATGCCGCGTTTCCTGTCAAGTACATACGCAGCAGTTTTTAAAAAATTCTTTCTTCTGCGCTGCCGGGCGCGGGGCCCTGACTTTTTTATTCCGCCACCCTTGCGGGGGCGGGGTGAGGCTAATCTACAGGAATCCGCGGATTGTGTCAAGCGGAAATGAAAAAAAAATGAAAAAAAAATACCGGAAAAGCGGCGCGGGGGGTTCAGCACGGCGGCGCGGGTTTGCGCGCACGGTACTGCCGCTGGGCGTGCGCACGGGATTGCAGCGGAAAGCCCGCAGGATTTGCATAAGCAAATCCGGGGACTTGCAGCGGAAAGCCCGGTTTTTTGCGGCGTTAGCCGCAAAAAATGCGCCATTCTATGAAAAAAATCCATTCTGAAAATATGTTCGCAAGCCAATTCTTTTCCAGTTGTGAAAAAGGGGATTATAGAGTATACTCAATGCTATATCATGAAAATTCCGGCGTTTTTGCGTCTTGGGCGGACGGCCGGGCGGTAAAATTTTTAAAAAAGGAGTCCTTACGAGTATGGAAAAACTTGTTATAAAGCCAAAGAACCAGTGCCGCTGGGACGCGGCTGCTTTGGGGGAAATTATGATTCGTCTGGATCCGGGTGATACGCGGATCAAGACGGCGCGGCAGTTTACAGCCTGGGAGGGGGGCGGGGAATACAATGTCATTCGCGGTTTGAAGCGCTGTTTCGGGCTGGATACGACTGTTGTGACGGCTATTCCTGAAAACGATGTCGGGTATTTGCTCCAGGACCTTATTTATCAGGGTGGCGTTGACCAGTCCCATATCAGGTGGGTTCCTTTTGATGGTATCGGGCGTAGCGTGCGCGTGGGCCTGAACTTTACGGAGAGGGGCTTTGGTCAGCGCGGCGCTCTGGGTGTCGCGGACAGGGCGAACTCCGCGGCTTCGCAGCTCAAGGTGGGCGATATTGACTGGAACAAACTTTTTAAGGAAGAGGGCGTGCGCTGGTTTCACTGCGGGGGAATTTTCGCGGCTCTGTCGGCGACAACTCCTGATATAACGATTGAAGCCCTCAAGGCGGCCAAGGCCAATGGCACGGTTACAAGCTACGACCTGAATTACCGCGCTTCTCTGTGGAAGGCTATAGGCGGCAAGGAAAGGGCAATGCAGGTAAACCGCGAACTGGCCAAATACGTGGATGTTATGATCGGTAACGAGGAGGATTTTACCGCGGCTTTGGGTTTCGAGGTCGAGGGTTTGTCGAAGAACGTTACAGGCATCAACGTAGAGAACTTTAAGAAAATGATTGAGCAGGTTGTGAAGCAGTTTCCCAACTTTAAGGCGGTGGCGACTACCCTGAGGGAAGTGCATTCGGCTTCGATTAATGACTGGAGCGCGGTACTTTACTACGATGGCAAATTCCACCAGGCGAAACAGTACGACCGGCTGGAAATCTACGATCGTGTCGGCGGCGGCGATAGTTTCGCGTCGGGGCTCGCTTATGGTTTTCTGGCAGGCAAGGCGCCGGAGGACTGCGTGAACTACGGGGCGGCTCACGGAGCTTTGGCTATGACTACCCCAGGGGATACCACGATGGCTTCGTTAAAAGAAGTTGAAAAACTTGTGGGCGGCGGAAGCGCGCGCGTTGACAGATAGTTTTTTGGGTGTGTTCCGCGCCTTGAGGCGGCGCGGCAGGTGCGGAACGCGGCTTTCCGTGGCAATTCTTTTTGGCGGCCGCGCCGTGAAAGGAATTGCTGGTTAATCCGGCTGCATGGTCTTTCCGCCGCGATTTTGCTGAGGCAAGACCGCGGGGGGAAAGGCTTTCCGTATGTGCCTGGAGGCTGACAGGAATATCAAAACGGCTGAAAACAAAAATCATGAAGGAGAAAGAAATGGCTGATGATGTATTGAAAACAATTGGTGAGATAGGGCTTGTGCCCGTTATCAAGATTGAGGATCCCAAGGACGCGGTTCCGTTGGTCAAGGCTTTACAGGCGGGCGATCTGCCGGTGGCGGAAGTTACTTTCCGTACCGCGGCGGCGGAAGAATCCATCAAACGCATAAATGCCGAGGTTAAGGATATGCTTCTGGGCGCGGGGACCGTACTGACTGTCGATCAGGTAAAGAAGGCTGTCGCCGCGGGAGCGAAGTTTATTGTGTCTCCGGGCTTTAACCCCAAGGTTGTGGAATACTGTGTCAAAGAGGGAATTCCCATTACTCCGGGTATCAATAATCCGTCGGGGATCGAACAGGCGCTGGAGTTTGGTTTGAAGGTACTCAAGTTTTTCCCCGCGGAGAACTCTGGGGGCCTTGCCATGCTCAAGGCAATGGCCGCGCCCTACGGCGGGGTTTCTTTTATTCCCACGGGCGGTATCAACCAGAACAATATGGCCAGCTACCTTGCCTGGAATAAAATTGTCGCGGTGGGAGGTTCCTGGATGGTTCCGGCGGATCTCATTTCCGCTGGCAAGTTTGACGAGATTACCAGGCTTACCGCCGCGGCAACCGCCGCTGTACATGGCGCTGAACTTTTCCATGTGGGTATTAACCATCCTGACGCCGCGGCGGCAATGAAGACCTCTGACTGGCTTTTCAAATTTTTCAAGCTGGAACCTAACCGCGACGGAGAATCCGCCATTTTCGCGGGTAAGCTTTTTGAGGTTATGAAACACAGTAAACGCGGGACTCACGGTCATATTGGTATTGGCGTGAACAGTGTAGAACGCGGCATTGCCGCCTTCAAACGCAAAGGCATCGCTATACAGGAAGATACCATCCGTAAAGACGCGTCGGGCAATATGCTTATTGCCTATCTTGATATAGAAGTGGCGGGCTTTGCCTGGCACTTGAGCCGGAAGGCGTAAACTCTTCATTTTGGTTGTAATAGGCCCGCCGTCCACACGGCGGACTATAGAATTTTACCACAAAGTCGAAGAAGTCAAAAAAGGAATTGGGGGTCCTCAAAGTCTTTTGTTTTCTTATTTACTTCTTCGAAGCTATGATAAACCATGCGGTTGTCCGGTATAATGCAGGTGTTCGGAAAAGAACAGCTGCCGGTTGTTGCAAAGTCCGGGGCAGAAAACTGACCCCGTTTCTTCGAATAACAGCCGGCAGCCGCATTTGCTT
>JAISAF010000044.1 GCA_031266855.1 Spirochaetales bacterium | reverse complement strand
AACCGGCTTCAAGCTGAGTATCGCATATCGCGGACTCCACCGCCTCATTCCATCCCCGGCATGGAGGCAGTACACTTGCCTTGTAACGGTTAAACCCGTCGTTATTGAGAAACGACTCAGCCAGTTGAAATGTCGCGCCGTCTTCCGTGTATATAACGAGATGGTTTCTGTACTTATTTATGCTCATATCTCAACATCGCCCAGCCGCCATGCGGTAATAAAGTTGCCTTCAAAATTTGCGCCCTTCCTCCATTGCGAAACTGTTTTTACCCGCGTTGGAGAAACATGATCGTTTCTAAAAAAAATATAAGTATTGTCTTCGGAAAACCGGACGACGGTTTCCGGGCTGTGAGTTGTCATAATAATCTGCCCTTTTTGCAGAAATCGCTTTTTTAATATTGAAATAAAATGTTCAATTTCAGACAATGCCAGAAAATTATCCGGTTCATCCCAAAAACACAAAATTGAGTCATGATCCGCCTGATTTGCGGCAATAACAAGGGCCGCAAGAATCACACATTTTTCCCCGTCGGCAAGTTTGTCAAACCGGACCGCCGTTTTCCTGTCTTCCTGCGTAAAATATGCTTTCAAATACCGCATTCCGAATTCATTTTGTTCAAACCGTAAACCATCAAAATCGGGAAAGACAATTTTTAAGTAGTTACTTTTCACATCCCCATAGGCGTCAGGATTTCTTTCCAGTAAATCGGCATACCAGTCGGTTATATTGGAACAGTCCGGCTGAAGGTGAGCAGCCCTGCAACGAAGGGCCGCGTTCATACTTCGCGGGACGGGCGAAATTATTAACATTCGTTTTAACCAGTGCTTAAATTTTCCCACTAGATTGTTTTCTTCTTTCTCCCTTGCCTGGAAAGCCGGAAGATAAATCGAATGCCAGTCAAAATTGAAAGGCGCCTGCTGGCGCTGTGAAAAATGAATATCCGCCACTTCACGTTCAAACTGCTGTGAACCATCGATACATAATATCTCTTCCTTTACCCGTAAATAAGAAAAACCGGGGAGAAGTTCAAATATCACCTTGTACAAATAAATATGCCCGGATATTTCAGCCTCAATCTCTAAATGTAATGGGACTTTATCGTTTCCAAAAGAAAAACTGTCTTTCGAGATAACCGGCGATATCTCCACATTGTCTTCATGCAGGGGAAGTAAATTTGCCTGCCCCCTGCCAATGCGCTGAAATATCTGTAAAATTTCAGCTACCGATGTCTTCCCCGCACCATTTTTCCCGATACTAAGTACTGAATGTTTATAGTATTCATCGTCGTCCATTTTAAATTCAAAATTAACGAGGCATTTATAATTATGAATATATAACCGTTTCAGCATAATAATTTATCTTTTTCTATTCCGACGGCATTGCTCATTTATCCAAAAATACTTTATGCCGCGGATGAGCGGGCAGAATACATAGTACATTTTCCCTGCCGACTTCAAAAACGGGAGGCGGGCAGCCTTCTTCTTTCATTATGCGAATAATTGTAGGGATGCCCTGCCCTTCAGACTGGGCAAGCTGTAGTTTATTAAACAGATACGCAAAACTTTGGTTTCTCCATTTCGGACCGGCTTTTCCAGAAAGGAATTTTTCCCTGTCAACACCCCAGTGCAAACAGCCGGGTGAATTTATTTCAATCCTGTCGGAGAAAACAGTTACGCGGACTGGTTCGGGGATTTCATAATCTCTATGCACAATGGCGTTAATCAGCGCTTCCTGTAAAGCCCGTTTGGGATATTTCACCTGATTGGGCTTGTGGCTGGTTTTGTCAAATATGGTATTGGCCTGAATATTTAGTATTTCCAGCGCCCGTTTTGCCTGTTCAATAATAGAACCGGAAAACTCGTATCGTTCGGCGGTCGCCGCGCTTCTGTCCGTATCGTTATAAACTGAGATTACCGTATATATATCAGGATAATTACGCGTAATTATATTTTTCTTTCCAAAGAGAAACAACGCGAAATTTCTCAGGCAAAGTTTACTGGAAAGCCGGTCCCGTACCAGAAGCGGTGGAACGAA
The DNA here is from genome assembly GCA_031266855.1 of Spirochaetales bacterium. Classification (GTDB taxonomy): domain Bacteria; phylum Spirochaetota; class Spirochaetia; order DTKZ01; family DTKZ01; genus JAISAF01. Next base: position 7,567 of record JAISAF010000044.1, on the reverse strand, counting down.
CTCCGCTATTTGCTCAGTATCGGAAAAAAAATCTTCCAGCGGCTTATCCTGCTGCAAAAGTTTCATTCCGTCCATACAGTCCCGAAAAAGTAAAATATCAATATCCGAGACGCCCGTATGGGGATTTGGCCTTTTATCGAAAGGCGGTATTTCCTGCTTGGTAACTAAAAGCTGGCTTAAAATACCATTCTTCGCTTCACGTGTCTCTTTCCCTATCCTAACGTAATATGCCGATTTTTCCCCGTCTCTGTAAGAATGGGCTTTGGGGCTGGCAATAACAATAAATACCAGAATTTTAGTCGCCGTATTCTCAGGGTTATTCAATTCCTGGACAATTGGTACAACAGACGGGCTTATATGAATGCGGCAATTCTGAAGTGTTTTACCTGCTATCTCATTTAATTTTTCTGAGGAAAGTCCGGTATAATAAACCTTCTGAAATCCAAACTCATCTTTTATTTCTTTTGCCCCGCAGACTACGTACCCGCCTCCTGTATTGGATAAATCATTCGCAAACGCGGAAATGGTTTTTGTAATGCCTTTGGAAACATCCGCGTCATTTCCATTTTCCTTCCACTCTACTTTTTCGCTTTCCCGAATCGCGAGTTCTTTTAAGTCTATATTAAAGTTCATGATTATTGCTTATTTTAATTGCCAGCCCTAAAAAGGCTGAAAAAACATATTTCCAAATATGGTGATTAATCAAGTTTGCTCCTCCTACAGTATCCCGGTTTCAGACAATCCTGTATATGAAGGGGCATGGCAAAATTGCGTATGCAATTTTGTGCTGCCGCTGGGCGCGCGCAAGGGATTGTAGCGGAAAGCCCACAGGATTTGCATTGGCAAATCCGAGGACTTGGAGCGGAAAGCCCGGTTTTTTTGCCCGGCTTCGGGCAAAAAAATGCGCCCAAATTCTTCCCTGTCCGCTACAAGCCCAGCACCGTTATGCCGTCCTCTTCCGCCCAGGAAAGCCTTTCGTCCCAGCTTTTCTTTTTTGTTTCGGGCCGGCGGTCAAATATCAAAAGATACGCGGGTATGCCGCTGTTTATCCTGTCGCGGTATTTTATTATCTGTTCCATACCTTCGTTTCGTACTGCATCAGGAGTGTCGTAGGAATGTATAAGTTTTATTTCCAGGATAAAACTTTCTCCTTTATATTCAACGCATAAATCAACCCTGCCGCGTCCAGCGGCGCTTTCGCGCTCAACGCTTCCGCCGCCATTCAGTATCCTCTGCAAAAATGCCTGCAACAGTAAATGCGGAAAGGCTTCGGTGTAATCGGATTTTTCCTCCCAGACCTCGGAGTTTTTACGCCAGAATCCGGCAAAGCCCCGCAAAATCCCGTCCATATCCAGATGCCCGTCGGATTTCTGCCACTTCCAGTTTGACGGCGGCGGCAGGTTATCATGATAGACGGAATTGAAAAACCGGGTGAATATTTCTTCGTACATAGGATTGGAAACAGTCCAGCCCGATTCACTGTTCCATTTTATCAGGCCCAGATCCATCGCCAGCTCTACATCGGGATTCGAGCGGTCAACAATAAAATCGTTTTCCCCGGTTATTATTGTTTCTATTATCCTGCGGATATTTTTATCCCGCAGCCTGACGGCAAGCGAGTCCAGATGCGTTTCCCGGCCTTCTGTCATCTGCCTGCGGGCCTCCCGGATATGCTCTACCGTAACGGTTTCATTCGAGTTCTCATCCAGTACCCGCATCGTCGCCCTTTGAAATAATGAATTGACTATCCAGGGCTGCCCCTGTGACTGTCCGCACACATACGCAAGCGCCCCGTCCGTTATCTTCTGCCCGGTCTCTTCCGTGCGCTGTGCGAAAAGTTTCATAATGTCATTTTCCTTAAAGTTGCCGATCACGGCGGAATCGGATTTTATATTAAACGGCGAGCCGGGATTCACCGGAACGCCTTCCTTTGCCATCGTTATATAATCCTTCAGGTCGCGCATGCCCACAAGCGCGATGGATACCGGAAACTTCCCTATCCCCCGTTCGGCAAACCCGCCGCGCAACTGGCGCAGAAAACTGATAAGCGACTGCCCCTGCAAAACATCCACTTCATCGAACAGCACTATCAGGGGTTTGGGCGCTGTCAGTTTTGCCCAGTTCATCAGTATACCGCTGAGCATACTGTTTGGTACCGCGGTTGTAATTTCAGGCACAGGTAAACCGGCAAGTACAGCATGATCCTGTATGGCCTTGCACAGATCAGGCATGCATTTTTCCGCTTCCGGTATTTCCTGGCAGCGCTCAACGCTTACATAACAGGCAAGAGCGTTAGCGCCGGTGAACCGGCCCGAATTAATCTGCCGCATCCAGCTTTGAAGAAATGTTGTTTTTCCCGTCTGGCGCGGCGCGTGCAAAACCCAGTACAGATTGTCCCGGATATACCTGTGAAGCTGCGCCCCCACAAGCCGCTCTTCCGGCGGAAGCATATAGTGATCCCAGGGATTGCAGGGGCCGGTTGTATTGAAAAACCGGACCGCCCGTTTTTGCGGCTGGGCAGCCGGAAAAAAGTCAGCCATTATGATTTATACCGTATCCATAAAAGTCTTTTCTGTCTTGTTAAAAATTACTATCCCGCTGACCGCGATGAGCAGTGTAATCAGGGCACTCAATCCTATGTGATAAAGATTAATGGTTCCCGCACCAAGATATGCCATACGGAAAATCTCTATGACCGGGGCTATAGGGTTTAAAACCATCAGCATTTTGTATTTATCCGGGACAAGAGAGAGCGGATACACCACCGGTGTCGCGTACATCCATAGCTGTATCACAAAAGGCAGGGCAAAACGCAAATCCCGGTATTTTGTGGTTACAGCGGAAATCCAAAGGCCATATCCTGTAGCCAGAACAGCACTATATATAAGCAGCACCGGAGTCAGCGCGATCATCCAGTTGGGAGAAACATTTGCCCCCTTAAACAAAAATATAAAATAAAAAACAAGAAAAAGCGTAAACTGTATGGCATACCTCAGCATACCAGTTACGATATTTGTAACCGGAACGGTAAGCCGGGGGAAATACACTTTACCAAAAACACTGGCATTGCCGGTAAAAGTGTCCGCTGTTTTACCAAGGCACTCGGCAAAATACCCCCAGTTAATGACCCCGGCCATGTAAAAAAGCAATTCAGGAACACCATCGGTAGAAATCTGTGCAAGCCGCCCGAATATCATAAAATACATACCGGAAGTAAACAGGGGCTGGATAATAAACCACAGGGGGCCCAGGATCGTTTGTTTGTACAGGGTTACAAAATCCCGTACCACAAACATCCGTACAAGGTCGCGATAGCGCCACACATCCCCAAGATTCAACGCCAAAAGGCTGTTTTTAGGCTTTATAACTGTCCATTTGTCAGCTTCGTGAGTCATCCGCATATTCCTGCAAAATCATACTTCCAGACGGGAATTACTGATATTTTTTTCCCCGCCTTAAGAATAAAGTCTTCCGTGTCCCGGGTAAAAATAATTCCCTCATCCTGATGAAAAAACTCCAAAGCCTCAAGAAGTCCTTCTATTTCCCGGTCTTCATTATCCGGTGCAGGCTCCCGGCAAACCTGTATGCACAGGGGTTTCTTTCCGTGAGGGTTTACAATAAAATCACATTCCCGTTTCCCGGCAAAATAATATATATCGCTGGTATAAGGCCGCAGACTGTTAAACACAAAGTTTTCCAGCATGGCCCCGTCATCGCCCGTAAACGAAACAGAACCTGTACGAATAATCCCCGGATCAACGATATACAGTTTTTTTGGCGCAGTACTTGCGGCCCGTGCAGACCAGGAAAACATAGGCGCCAGATACACAAGATAGGCAGCCTCAAAGTACGAAAAGTATTCCAGCACCGTGGTTGCGGATTTTACCCCCGCCGCGGCAGTCAGCCTGCTGGGAGACACCAACCGGGCCGCATTCGATACCAGATAAACAAAAAGCTGCCGCAGTGAAGAAACATCCCGAATACCATAACGTACCGCAATATCCCGGTAAAGAATATCCGACTGAAGCTGGGACAAAATCTCAAAATTATCCGTTTTAAGATATTCAGGAAAACCGCCTTTCTCAAAATAGGCGTCCAAAGATTTAACCCCGGCTTCCTGAGCCGTAAAGCGGCAATACTCCTCATAGGAAAAAGGAAACAGCTCTTTTGATATATGCCGCCCGGTTAACCGGGTTCCCAATTCCCTGCTCAAAAGAGAAGCATTGGAACCAGTCAAAACAACCTGAAAACCTTCATCCAGTTTTTGCCGGATGTAAAGCTCCCACTGCCGGGCAGACTGGATTTCGTCAAAAAAAAGAAACCGGCAGCCGGATTCCGCAATTACCTGATCCAAAAGCTGGTAGTCCGCAAGGGAGAAAGCATGGAGCCGGATATCATCATAGTTAAAGTAAAAAAAAGGCCTTTGGAGCTTTTGCACAAACTGATGCAGGAGCGTGCTTTTCCCGCAACGCCGGATACCACTTACGATTAAGGCGTGGCTTTGTATATCAGGCAACTCCTCAAGTGCGGTCCGCCGCAAGCCCGTGCCCTGAGCCTGTAAACCCGCCTTTTGTTCTGCGCTGATTTTCCGTATATCCGATACTTTCACGGAATAAATATATCCGAAATCCGTATATTATTCCAGTAGCAATGAAACATTTGTTCCATTGCTACTGGAATAAAAGCCCGATAACCCGGCCTATCCCCTCTTCCAGCCCTACTTTCTCCTTCCAGCCTAAACCACGCAGGCGTGACACATCCAGCAGTTTCCGCGGCGTACCATCCGGTTTTGAGGGATCAAAATCCAACATTCCTTTATATCCTGTAAGCCGTTGTATCAGACACGCAAGATCCTTGATGGAAATATCCGTCCCTGTCCCTATGTTGATAATTTCACCAATATCCCGTGCATCATATTTTTCCATAAGGAAAACACAGGCATCCGCAAGATCGTCGGAATATAAAAACTCACGGTACGGCGTTCCTGTCCCCCAGATAACAACACGATCCCTATAGATTCCGTGTTTTTCCAACTCTACGCGTATTTCGGCCTCACCCGCGGCGTCTGCGGCCGCGAATTTCCCGCTCTCCCCATAAGCCCCGTAAAGTTGAAGGTTTTTTCGTATTGCCCCAAACCCGCTATCCATCAGAAGTTTTCCCAGATATATGCGCCGCATCAGCGCGGGTAAAACATGGGAATTCTCAAAATCAAAATTATCGTCCGGCCCATACATATTTGTGGGCATAACAGATAAAAAATTTGTCCCATACTGTTCATTGTAAAACCGGCACAATTTTACCGCCGCGATTTTCGCCAGGGCATAGGCGTCATTCGTACTTTCCAGGGGGCCGGTTAAAAGATATTCCTCTTTCAAAGGCTGGGCCGCGTCCCGCGGATAAATACAGGAGGAACCCAGATTCAGCAGTTTTTTTACGCCGTACCGATACGATGCGTGAATCACATTAGCCGCCATCATCATGTTCTGATAAATAAACTCGGCCTTGCGGGTATTATTCGCGTAAATACCCCCAACTTTCGCGGCGGCAAGAAAAACCACTTCGGGCCTTTCCCTTTCAAAAAAAGCCTCTACCTGTTCCTGCCGGGTAAGATCAAGCTCCCTGTGCGTGCGCGTAATAATGCCGGCATAGCCGCCAGCCTCAAGACGCCGCAGAAAAGCGGAACCTACAAGGCCCCGGTGGCCCGCAAGATAAATTTTGCTGTTCCTGTTCATATCTGCTTTATTCATTAGGTGCAATTATCTTTTTGGGCGCCTTTTTTCGCCATGCGAAAACCTGAGCTTTTCGGGGCTTCGGCCCTGCGGGCTGCTTCGCACCCCTACAATGCTCCCGAAGACGGTCGCTTTCCTATAGGTATGGATTGTAGCGGGCACTATCGCGCCCCCGGAATCCCTGGCACGGGTCCAGGGGTCGTCTCAACCCTTCGGGTTGCCGCCGATCCCTGTATTCAACTTCAACCGCACGGGGCTTAGTCACCAACTTATGTATGCTTCGCATACATAAGTGCTGCCCGCCGCTGATGCGCGCGCAAGGGATTGGAGCGGAAAGCCCACAGGAAAGCGCGTCGGCGCTTTCCGAGGACTTGGAGCGGATAGCCCGGTTTTTTACCCTGCGGGATTTGCGTCGCAAATCCCGCAGGGTAAAAAATGCGCCCAACTTTATAAACTTCTATTCGTGAAAGTTAAAAGACTTAAAACCTTCCTGCTTTAATACAGCGTCCCGCCGTGCTTCCAGGATGTCGCTCTTTACCATATCGCTGACAAGGTCTGCAAGACTGTGCGCGGGTTCCCATCCAAGCTTCGCGCGCGCTTTTGAGGCGTCGCCTAGAAGGATATCCACTTCCGTGGGCCGGAAGTAGCGTTTATCCACTTCCACAATGGTTTCGCCGGTTTGTATATTCATGCCTTTTTCGGCGGCGGCGCTTCCTTTCCAGGCAAGCTGGATGCCCGCTTCCTGGAAGGCAAGCTCCGTAAATTCCCGTACTGTATGCGTCCGGCCCGTGGCAAGAACAAAGTCCTCTGGTTTTTCCTGCTGGAGGATAAGCCACATTCCCGCTACGTAATCCTTCGCGTAGCCCCAATCGCGTTTTGAATCAAGGTTCCCCAGATACAGTTTCTTTTGCAGCCCAAGGGATATACGCGCGGCGGCGCGGGTAATTTTACGGGTTACAAAAGTTTCTCCCCGGATGGGGCTTTCGTGGTTAAACAGAATTCCGTTGCAGGCAAACATGCCGTAGGCTTCCCGGTAGTTTACCGTTATCCAGTAGGCGTACAGCTTTGCCGCGGCATAGGGACTGCGGGGATAAAACGGTGTAGTTTCTTTCTGGGGAGTTTCCTGTACAAGACCATACAATTCGGATGTAGAGGCCTGGTAAAAACGGGTCTTCTTTTCAAGGCCCAGAATGCGGATCGCCTCAAGAAGGCGCAGCGCGCCCAGGCCGTCCGCGTTAGCGGTATACTCTGGCGTATCAAACGAAACTTTTACATGCGACTGCGCGGCAAGGTTATAAATCTCATCAGGCTGAACATCCTGAACAATCCTGATAAGATTTGTGGAGTCGGTCATATCCCCATAGTGAAGAACAAACTTTACATCCGTCTCATGCTGGTCCTGATACAGATGGTCTATCCTGTGGGTATTAAAAAGGGAACTCCGCCGTTTTATTCCATGAACCTGATACCCTTTGGAAAGAAGCAGCTCCGCGAGGTATGCTCCATCCTGCCCGGTAATTCCCGTTATAAGTGCTTTTTTCATAGTATGAATCTTTGCCGCGCCTGACAGTATATTTTTTCGAACCTGTTCACCATCTTTATAATTTCGCTTCAATATCAGAATTTGGGCGCATTCCACAGGGCGCGGTGAGCGCCCACTATAATAGGTTTCCTATTGGAAAGCGACCGTCTTCGGGCGCATTTTTTGCGGTCAGGGAATTTGCGGCGCAAATTCCCTGACCGCAAAAAACCGGGCTTTCCGGGACTCCGCTATCGCTCCGGCCCCAGCGCTGCGCGCCGTGGCTGCTTCGCATCCCTCCAATCCCTTGCGCAGCGGC
>JAISAF010000500.1 GCA_031266855.1 Spirochaetales bacterium | reverse complement strand
CCACCCCCCCGCCTTTCCCCCCCCCGAAACACCCCCGCGCCTGGTTCTACGCCGGGAATTGCCCGTGGCAATTCCGGGACTTTATGCTGAGCTGCCGCTGCGCCAGGGATTGGAGCGGAAAGCCCACAGGATTTGCATGGGCAAATCCGAGGACTTGCAGCGGAAAGCCCGGTTTTTTGCGGTTTGGGAATTTGCTGCGCAAATTCCCAAACCGCAAAAAAGGCGCCCTAATTCCGAATATCTTTATACTTCTTTCACCCGCCATTCCCGTCTGATATTTCCGTCCCGGTTTTTGCATGAACTTCCTCGCGGACAAGAATATCTTCAATCCGGGCCACCATGCTGTCGCCGAAAGCCGCGATATCCTCAATATCCTTTTTATCCATACGGAAACCAACCGCTCCGGGATGCCCGCCCCCGTTGGTTATCCCCAGTTCCGCAATAACGGTACGCAAATCCAGAGTTGAAAAATCCGGACTTCTGCGCAGACGGAACTGAATGAAACCGGAAAGCACAGGAGGATCATAGTAGCCAACCAGCCCCATTTTCGTGCTCGTCTCGGAAAGCTGATCCGCCGCCGCTTTCGACATATTTACGATGATTTCCCCGCCATAGCAGGCAAAAAGCTCCGCGGATTCCTTTTCCCCCAGAAGAATGTAATGCACCGATTTGGATTGCCTGCGGCGGCCCTTCATCTTTTCCAGGCACGCTTTCTCCTGCTGCGATAAATCCTGAATCACGTCAAAAATATCCTTCATGGATTGCAGGTTCCTGCCATTATTCTGCGTTTTTTGATGAAGAAGATTATTAAATTTCTTGCTGAACGTGCGGTAGTACCAGCGCTCAGTGCTTGTTTTCAGGTACTTACCCATCTGCGAATCACCCACAATGCCGGTAAGGATTGTCAGCGCGAGATTCCGCGAAAAAAACTCAGACGCGATACCCTGAACATCCGGCTTGACCGACAGTTTCAGGCTCAAGTATCCAATAAGTTCGCAGGTACTTGAAGCGTTCGACACAAGCCGGAAGCCGCTGTCACCCGAATAACGGGAATCAGCATCCAGGTGATGATCAATCTCGATTTTGCGTACATTGGGATCGGCAAAAATTCTTGCCACCGAAATATTCATCATAATCATTCCCGGTTTTGGCGTATCAAGAATTACTATAGCGTCAACAGTATGCGCAATATCCGTTTTCCTGTCCTGAATAACAGTAATGGCATTGTACTTGCATATTTCCAGCAAATAATTCAATTGCGCCGTAACCTGATCAGGAAGAAAAATGATAATTTTCTTCTGGAGCTTTGACAGAAGCAGGGCAAAAGCGACAAGCGAAGCGATACAGTCCGCATCCGGATCTTTGTGCCCAAGAAGAAGAAATGTCTTACGCGAAAAAATTTCCTGTATAATGTTTGCCGCGCTGCGGTTTTTCTCCGCGATAGAACGGAACTCCGTCTTTACATCCGTCCCGGATTTCGCCACCGCGCTATACGACGAAGCAATAACAATCCTGTCGCGGCCCTCCTCCTTTGCTTCGTACAGCGCCCTGTCCGCGGCCTCCTTCAAAGCCGTATGGGAATCCGCGTTCTCCGGCACCGACGCAATGCCGATACTTAAACTTATCGTCAGCTTAGGATGTTTCGCGAAACGCAGCCGCCGGAGTTTCTCCGTCATATCCCCGCACAGCCGCAGCGCCGTCCGCGCGTGCGTATCAGGAAAAATAAAAGCAAACTCATCCCCGCCGCAGCGCGCCAGAATATCGGTTTCCCGAAAGGATTCCCGGAAAATTTCCGAAACCGCCAGAATTACCTCATCGCCAAAAGCCTCCCCGTATTTTTTATTCAACTGGCTGAAATGATCCATATCGACCATCGCGAAACTCAAAGGCTTCCCATTCCCCAGAGCGCGGGATACAGCCGCGCCAAAAGACTCATCAAGAAAACGCCGGTTAAAAAGGCCGGTAGCCTCATCGCTGATAGCCTTTTTGCGCGCGCCCTCCCCCCAGCGAACCATTTCCGTAAGAGCCGCGCCCGCGTTCTTGAAACGCTGCGACATAATAAGCAGCATACGGTAAAGGATTTTTAAGGCCATTTCAGGATAACTATGAATAATATCGTAAAAATCGCTCCTGTTCAGGGAAAGCAAATCACAGGCCCGCGCAGCCGTGCAGGTCGCCGAACGCGGCGCGTTCTCAATAATCGCCATATCGCCAAAAAAACTACCCGCATCCACACTCGCCAGAAGCAACTCCGTCCCGTCAGCAAGCTGCGTCGATATACTCACATTCCCCTTCAGAATGACATACATCTGCTCGCCCTCCGCGCCCTCGCGGAAAATCGTTTTCCCCTTCGCCGCCTTCACCCGCTCCATACGGGAAAGAAGAATCTCGCACTCCTCGTCCCGCAAATCCTCAAAAATTGCCGTCCTCCGCAAAGCCGCGGACAGATTCCCGCTGTTTTTCCGCATCAGGCGTCCCCAGAAAAAAGAATCCGGTTCCCGCCCTGTTCCCGGCCAATAAGAGGAAGCGCATGAGCGCGGCTAATAAGTCCCTCCGCCTCCTGCGCATGATCCGGAAAAACAGCAATCCCGATACTGACCGAAAGCCTGAACGCCTGTTTCTTCGTTATCGCCGACAAATCCAAACTATTTAAAAGACCCTGAATATCCCGCGCCACCCGCAAAGCCTTCTCCCGGCCCGTACCAGGAAAAACACACGCCAGCTCATTTCCCATAAAACGAACCAGCACAGCGTTCTCAGGAATATGCCCCGCCAGAGCCGACCCAATAGCCACAAGCGCCTGATCGCCCGCCTCATGCCCGAAATTATCGTTAATAAGTTTGAAATTATCCGGCTTTATCATAAAAAGACTCACCGGCTGTGAAGCGCTGCGTAAATACCCAGGAAGCTGCTCCTCAAGGTACGTCTTATTGAAAAGCCCAGTCAGTTTATCCCCATAAACCTGAGTCCGCATCTCATTAACCCAGGGAGAGTTCTCCTTCAAAAGCCCATTATACTTACGCAGCCGCGCGGAAGTAGTCTGCATAAAAAGCCGCAGCAGTTCCGCCCCCGTAGGCGGATACGCAAGAACCAAATCAAGAAACGTCTTATCCTCCCCAGGAAACCGAACCAGCTCCGATTTCTCAGCCGCACGCGCATCAGCATTCCGCCCCGTATTCATCAGCATATCGATCTCCCCAAAAGAATCGCCACAGCCATAACGCGCAATCTCCTGCTCCCGCTTATCCTCAGTACGCTGAAAAACAGCAATCTCCCCGCTACGAACAATATAAAAACTATTCCCAGGATCCCCAATCCTAAAAACCGTTCCCCCCCGCGGAAAACTATACAAAGAACAAAATCCCGCAATCTGGCGAATCATCTCCCCATCACACGTCGAGAAAAGCTCTGTTTTCGACAAAAGCCGAATCTTTTTCTGCAATTCAGTCATCAGGCCTCATCCCTTTCTTATAGCGCCTTTTTTGCGGTTTGGGAATTTGCGCCGCAAATTCCCAAACCGCAAAAAACCGG